>NZ_BAIO01000020.1 GCF_000613305.1 Komagataeibacter kakiaceti JCM 25156 | reverse complement strand
CTTCGCCCCCATCCTGGCCCGCGCGGCGCTGGCCATCGGGGTCGCCGGCCTGTTTATCGAGACCCATCCCGACCCGGATCACGCCCCCAGCGACGGGGCGACCATGCTGCCGCTGGCCTGCATGGAAGACCTGCTGCGCAGTCTGGTCCGATACGACACCCTGACCAAACAGACCCCGCCGGATGAGATCATCTGAGAGGCTGTTTCAGACAGTCTCCGACACAGCCCATCGGGGCGGGGTACATTTTACGGCTCGAAATCCGTCATGCGCCGCAGGATGTCTCCCCCCGCCCGTGAAAAGGCGTCCGGCTGAAACGCCGCATGACCAGTTCACGCGCGGCGCGGCCCATCTCCGCCAGCCGTTCCGGGTGGCGCAGGATCGTTTCCAGTGTATTGGCCAGTTCCTGCGGGTGGTCGGGATGTATTTTCCAGCCTGTCACGCCCTGCTCGATGGAATGGTTCATCTCACCAACCGTGCCGCCCAGCACGGGCAGTCCCATGTTCATGGCCTCATGCGCGGCGATGCAGAATCCCTCCCCGCGTGAGGGCTGGACATACAGATGGCAGGCCCGCAGAAACGCCGCGGTGTCATTCACGTAACCCACAAAACGCACGTTCGTCAGGCCATGAAGCTGACAGAACGCAAGCAGCCTTGCGTGTTCGTGCCCCTCCCCGGCAATCATGACCTGATATTCCGGCAGCCCCTTTACCGCGCGCAGCAGGATCAGGGCGCGGCAGAGCGTGTCGTACCCCTTGGCGGGGTCGAGACGCCCCAGGGAGCCGATCCGTATGACCTCCCCCGGTTTCCACGCCGGGGCGGGCTGGATATCGGAATGGGTACGGAAAATGGGCCAGCAGGCCAGTTGGCTGGATGGCAGGTCAAGCCGCTCACCCGTAAGGTTGGTTACGTAATCGGAATCCCCCACCCACAGCCGGGTCAGCTTTTTTGTCAGCCGCAGCAGGGCAAGGTTCGCCGGTTTCAGAAACGCATTATGCTGCCAGCTGACAACCGGAATATCCTGCCACGCGCCGACAAGCTGCCCCAGCAGGGTCGCGCGCGTCAGGGATGTCCAGAGATGGGTTGGCCGCACGGAGCGCACCCATCCGTCAAGTTCATGCAGGACATGGCGCGAGGACGCCTTCTCCCCGTCCAGCACCACGCCTTCGATCCCCGCCTTCTGCATCACGCCCATGGCGCGCCCGTTGCGCCGGATCAGGGCGGCGACATGAACCTCGTGCCCATGCTGCCGACAGACCTCAACAATAGCCGGGATAGGTAACGCCGCCCCTCCGCCCTCAAATGTATTGATAACATACGCAATACGCATACCTGTCTCCACCCGATCCCTTCAGCCGTAGCGATCAAGCGCCATACCCGGCCCGCATTCAGGCCGCGAGCACTTTATTCTGTGACAAAAAATGGACGATTTCCCGCGCGGCGCGGCTGGCCGCACTTTGTGAGGGGACCGTAAGGAACGTAGCCTGAAATGCTTCCTTCTGTCGCTGCGCATAGGGCTGCTGCTGTTCCTGCGCCACGGCCAGCGCATGCGGCAGGGCGCTGACCCGGTCGATCACCTGCCCCATGTTCCAATGGGTATAATTGGGATTGCCCTGCCAGTCAGCCCCATGGGAATTGAGCAGGATGCATGGGCGCGGCCGATATATCCATTCATAGATCTGGCTGCTGGCGTCGCCCAGATAGATATCGGCGGCGAGTGTATAGGACATATCCACGGAATACTGGCTTCCCGTATCAATGCGGATATGGGGCAGGTTACGCAGCCGTTCGGGGATCATCCGGCGCAGGCGGATACGCCGATGCTCGACCGACACATGCACCTTGCGACGGAACAGCATGACATGCGGGGCGAAAATCAGATTGTAGTCATCCTGCCCCGCGAACCATTCCAGCACTTCCAGCCCCATATCCCACCATGAAGACAGGATGGGATCGAAATGCGGATTGTACAGGACGGTCGGGCGATCGTTATCGAAAAAGCGCCTGCGCACCGAAAAATCCACGGTATCGAATTTGGGGTAACCGACAACCGCATGCCCTTCGGGCCGGATCAGATGGTTTTCCAGCATCCGGTCACGCGTCTTGGCGCCAGGTAGCAGGACCAGATCGAAAAACCGCGTCACGTTACGAAACCCGATGGAACGGTCACCCGCGCCATGGGGAAAATAGATCAGCTTGATATCAAGCCCGAAATGGCTTTTCAGCAGGGCAGACGTCGTTTCCGGCACGACAAGCGCATCCAGCCCCGCGAACAGCCGCACATTTTCATGCAGGTTCGCGATACGCTGGAACGGCAGGAAAGATTTGGCCACGACATTGATGGCCCGGGCCAGACGGCCAATGCCGATATGCACGAAGCGTACGCGATCCGAACAGGATGCGATTGTCTGGCGCACATGGGCCTCCTGCTCCGCCGAGGAGGTGATGACCGTCACATCCTGCTCCAGCGCGACAAGTTCACAGATAATCGGGGCGGTATGTGAAATCTGGTGGATACAGTCGTGATTGAAAAGAAAGCCAATCTTCATACAGGAAACCTCACATCTCGAATTGTAACATGTTTTTTCCAGAAAATAATAGATGTGGGTTCATCGGCCCCCGTGCGGCTTCCTCCCTCCGTCAACCGGTGAATTCTATTTCTGTTTCGCAGTGCATACTACTGTTTATGCGGCAATGCGCGCAGGGACCAGAGGATACTTTCCCTGCCCTGCCTGACGAAAAACAACGCCGACGGATACGCTGAACTGCAAGGCATGCAGGCCTCCATACCTTCCGTTACGTTCATGAAAAGTTGAATACTGTCCTGCGCGCGCCCGGCATCCGGGCGGGTGAGCCGCATGTCCGGTTCGGAGGGTGAAAGAAAGGGGCACCCGGATGCCTCCCCCCTTATTGCGATCTTTTCTTAATTGCGACAGGCTGTCAGGGAGAACCATGCGCCATCCCCGGTGTTCATGATCCGAACCCATGTTGAAAAAGGAAAATCCTCATGCCCTCGCCCCGCTCCGGACTACTCGCCATCCTTGCCTTCAGCCTTGCCCCCTTCTCCTCCATGGCGCAGGCGGCCGATACCGCGGCAGGCAACCTGTTGGGAAGCGATGGCACCGCACGCGGAACCATTCATGTCACGGAGGCCCTGAAGGGCGTTCTGCTACGTGTTGAGGCCAAAGGACTGACACCCGGCTGGCATGGCATCCATTTCCATGAAAAGGGAGATTGCGGGGCACCGAAATTCACCAGCGCCGGGGCGCATGTGCATGCGACCTCTCCCGTGGTGCATGGCCTGCTGAACCCGAATGCGAATGATGCAGGTGATCTGCCCAATATTTTTGTCGGGGGTGATGGTGCGGCCACGGTGGAATTCTATTCCACACTGGTTTCCCTGAACGGAAAGGATGGTCGCCCGGCCCTGCTTGATGCCGATGGCTCGGCCCTTGTCATTCACGCCAACCCCGATGACTACCAGACCCAGCCCATCGGTGGCGCGGGGGACCGGGTGGCCTGCGCGGTTATCCGTTAATCCTTCCCCGTCGTAACCAGGTGTCCAAACGCTACAGGAGCGGCAGGCCGTTACGCCTGCCGCCTATGGCCTGAACAAAAGATGTGGCTGTTCAGGTTTTGAAACAAACGATCATCATAAGAAAGTTTTGGTGAAGCTTTTTTCAAAAAGCTTCAGGAAACGCCGCCTTTTTGAAAAAAGTCGGCACCCAAAAACTTTTATTGTTTTTTGCAAATCCATTACTTCAAAAAGTGTTGTTAATATAGCGATCATAGGAAATGAACAATCAATTATAACCGCTTATATTCAATAATTATTTATACATATGTTATTTAATGAAATTTTCAAGCTTCTCTTGACCTTTCTATTACTGTATCAAATTACTAAATGCTGCCTTTTGGCTCCCGACAATATTTATACACAAATCTACGCAATAGGAATATAAATTATTTTAAATTAATACAAATATATTGTTAAACTGAATACGTATCATATGAAAATGATGTTTAAATACCACTTATTTACAATATAGATTAGATAAAAAATTTTCAAGAAGTATCAGGAACGGCGATCCCGGATCGAGTATATCAAACTTGAACGTAAAAACGGGTGTTACATTAAAAAACTACCACTGGCGATCTCTTCTGTCCACGCCCCATGAAGAATGGCCCAACCAAACATACGGACCGGCAACGTGAATGTTCATGAGCCTCCGAGAGGTTTATACGTTTTTCTCGGAAATAACCATCTCTGTCAGACCGGCTTATTATACCCGGAACTCTCAATCATTACAGTCACAGTCTCTCTTACCCGTAACAAAAAAAAGGCCCGGCAACATGCCGGGCCTTCCGCTGAAGGGACGGGATCAGTTGGAATTGCTGTTGTTCTGATTCCAGCCGCCGCCATTGCGGTCACCACCACGATCGCCGCCGCGATCACCCCAGTTGCCATTCTGGCTGTCGCCACCACGGTTGCCACGGTCACCGGGGCCATTGTTCTGGTCGCCACGGTTTTCACCACCACGATCACCGCGATCACCGCGATCACCGCGATCACCGCGATCACCGCGATCACCGCGTTCGCCACCGGGGCCACCAGGGCCACCGTTCTGGTCACCGCCATTCTGACGATCGCCGCCCTGGTCTCCACGATTGCCGTGTTCGCCATGATTGCCGCCGTGATGACCATGACCGCCATGACCACGATGTTCGCCCTGCTCACTGCCCTGATTCTGGTCATAGGACTGCGCCTGAGCGGCCAGCGGAAGGGAGGCACCAAGAGCGAGGGCAAACAGAATTGAACGCTTCATAATATATCCTTTAATACGACTAATTCAACCACTGATACATTGTGCCGTATGAGCGGAAATGTAAGGCCAAATGATGTAACAAACAGTATCGGAAATATCCTGATCAGAAATCATGATCATTCATTGGCCGAGACTATTCCGGTGAGTATTCCATATGTCCGGATGAATATTCTGGAACATAAATGATCTGCGTTCACACATTTACAGACCATCCCATAATGCTCTGTAAAAAACAGATCCATACATGCCAGGATTATGGGCATCCCTGACCGGGCGACCTGTTGGCCGACCGGGCCGGGAAACCTGGCTTTCAGACCTGCCCGATCGCCCGGGCAGCATCGTCCAGCAGGGCTGCGATCTTTTCCTCGGCTTCCGTATCAAGGCCGCCATTGCGCAGTCTCAGGCGAAGTGCCGTGCGCAGGTTTTCCATGCCGCGCATGACCGGCATCGGGACATCCTTGCGACCTCCCCTGCTCTGCCGCACCTGTTGCGGCACGGGACAGGATTTCATCGAGGGCCGCACGGCTGGCGGCCAGAAACGCCTCGCCTTCCGGCGTGATGTGGTAGTTCTTGCGGCCGTCGGCTTCGACAATCCGGGCATAACCGGCCTCATCCAGCCAGGTCAGCGTGGGGTAGATCACGCCGGGACTGGGGGCGTAGCTGCCGCCGAACTTTTCCTCGATCATGCGGATCAGTTCGTAGCCGTAGGTCGGCTTTTGCGCGATCAGCGAGAGGACCAGAAGCCGCATCTCACCATAATCGAACAGCCGGTGACGCCCGCCCCGGCGGCCACCGCCGTGATGCCCACCGCGACCGTGATGGCGGCGGGGTTCCCCACCGCCGGCCATGCCTTCGGGGGAGAAAGTCTGGCGGTTACGACCGCCTGCGTGTCTGTTTCTGTGTTTCATGTTTACCGATATACGTTCCGATATATCTTACGTCAAGATATATCGGGATGTATTTTCTTACTTCTCGTTAATCCCACCATTATAGGCGCCACAGGCAGCCCATCCGTCAGTTCCCTACCCTGATCACATGATCGAAAAAATCCCGTGATTCTTCCGCTTTCCTGAATGCGGAAGCATATCGTGCAACAAGCAGATACAGCGCAGGGGTTGAGAACATGGTCCGGGCCTGCCTGACCAGCAGGCCGCCGGTCAGCGCGATGCCCAACGACTGGCGCGTTCCATGCCATACGCCTGATCTGGCCCTGTATCGGTTGGAAGAAACGCCTACATGCATCCTCGGGCTACGTCCCCGACAAAGACGGCACCTGTTGCGGCAAACAGATATGAAGGACAGGTCAGCCTAAGCCAGCGCCAGCATCATCCTGAACCAGACAACAGGTACCAGCGCGAATACCATCAGACCTGCAAGCAACATTGCAATGCCTGCCAGAAATCCTGTCAGGATAGCTCCGGATCCACCGCGACTGGCGTGAATGGCATGCAGGAAGGCGACCACACCAACAGCAAAAAACAACACGGGTGAAAAACAGCCCGCACAGAAGTCCTATACTGGCAATGCAAAGAAAAGGTGCAACAACGCGTATGTATGATTTCCGCGGGGCACGGCTGAATGATCGCGTCTGCCACCACCTCGATGCCGGAAAAATATAGCAGGTCCGACATCGGCCTTTATGTTGAAATGCCTGTACAGGGCATTCCCAGCAATAAGAAGCTGTTTGAAAATAATTGTTTGATAAAGAAACAATAAAAGTTTTTTGGGTGCCGCCTTTTTTCAAGAAGGCGGCGTTTACTTATGATTTATGGGGGCTGCAAACGCAGCGGGCGAGGCGATCAGCACCGTAAAAGACTTTCTCGCCCAGATCCTTCATGTGCAGGATCGCTTCATCGGGACGACCTGTAATCTCCTGATTCAGATGCACATTCGTGACCTCGGCAACGAACGTATGATGATCGCCCAGTTCCACGATGTGACGCACCTTCAGTTCCACTGCGGCCGGTACGCCGGTCAGGACAGGCGCGCCATTTGCGGCCCAGCGAACGTCCTGCCCGCCCAGCTTGCCATCGACATATTCGGCAGGCTTGAAGAAAGCGAAGGCAAGACCGCCCTGCCCCTGACCCAGAATATTGAGCACCAGATCGCGGCTTTCACGCGCGGCGGTATAAACGACGGAATCCGTCTTGATGCCAAGGGCCAGGAGCGGCGGGACAAAGCTGGTCTGGGTAACCCAGTTGATCGTGGCGGATGCGATGGCGGTCTCTTTCGTTCCAGCCGTCAGCACATAGAGGCCATAAGGGATCATCCGCAGCGCGGTTTTCTTGGCCTGTTCATCCATGATGCAGTCTCCTTTGCATTGATTATCCATAAGAATGACGCCACACGGCCGCAGATGTCCAGCAGCGGACTTATGAGGACCTGTTCCAGCCCCGATGCCATCCTGCCCGTCGATATCAGGCCGCCTGCCGGACAGCTACGCAATCGGCGACATCAATGCGTTCTGGTTAGCCCGCGATACAGGAGATCATGCCTTTTTCCGTAACGAGGACATACATCCCGTCACGGTCCGCGACCTTGTATTTTTTTTCCTTTTGGTTTCAACGACCTAATTGCAGCATCCGTAAGCATTGCACCGCCTCCGACCCGAAAATACCGTCAAGGGATTCTGGTGGGCTGTTTCGGCGAAAAATCATCTGTTTACAAAGATTTATTGTAAAAAAATACCGTCACAGGCCCATCTGCCCATGACGGTATTCATACAATTCCCGACTGGCAAGCCTGACGAGGTCCGTCACGCATACCGTCAAAACCAACCTGTGCACACCGATGGTCTGCAATAGCAGACGACGATATTAACTTTTTATTTCAGTCTATTAGGTGGGATTCGGGGAGGGAATGGGATACTCCAACCCCCTTGGAAATCATTCCCACTCAATCGTCCCCGGCGGCTTGGAGGTGATGTCGTAGGTGACACGGTTCACGCCACGCACTTCGTTGACAATGCGGCCAGCCACGCGATTGAGGAAGGACATGTCAAACGGATAGATATCCGCCGTCATGCCATCCGTGCTGGTGACGGCGCGCAGGGCGCAGGCGTAATCATATGTGCGGCCATCCCCCATCACGCCCACCGTGCGTACGGGCAGCAGGACCGCGAAGGCCTGCCAGATGGCGTCGTACAGTCCGGCCGTACGGATTTCCTCAAGGAAGATGGAATCAACCCGCCGCAGCAGGTCCAGCTTTTCACGCGTAATCGCGCCGGGAATGCGGATGGCCAGCCCCGGACCGGGGAAAGGATGGCGGCCGACAATGGCCTCCGGTATGTCCATTTCACGGCCGAGTTCGCGGACCTCGTCCTTGAACAGTTCGCGCAGCGGCTCGACCAGTTGCATCTTCATCCGCTCGGGCAGGCCACCGACATTATGGTGCGACTTGATGGTGACCGAGGGGCCGCCGGTAAAGCTGACGCTCTCGATCACATCCGGATACAGCGTGCCCTGCGCCAGGAATTCGGCTCCGCCCAGCTTCGCCGCTTCTTCCTCGAACACCTCGATAAACAGGCGGCCGATGGTCTTGCGCTTGATCTCGGGGTCACTCACCCCCTCCAGCGCCGTCAGGAACAGTTCGGACGCATCGCGATGGATCAGGTGAATATTGAAACGGTCACGGAAGGTGCGGATGACCTCATCAGCCTCACCAGCACGCAGGATGCCCGGATCAACAAAAATACAGGTCAACTGCTCCCCGATGGCCTGATGGATCAGGACCGCCGCGACCGAGGAATCAACCCCGCCGGAAAGCCCGCAGATCACACGCCCCTTGCCAACCTGCTGGCGGATGCGGGCAATTTCCATGTCACGGAAACCGGCCATGGTCCATGTGCCCCGGCAACCGGCCACGTCATGGGTAAAATTGCGCAGCAGGGCCGCGCCGTGCGGGGTATGCACCACCTCGGGGTGAAACTGCACGCCATACAGGCGGCGGCCTTCATCCGCGATGATGGCGAAGGGCGCGCCCTCGCTGACCGCCACGGCCTGAAAGCCCGGCGGCAGCTTCGTCACGCGGTCGCCATGGCTCATCCACACCTGTTCGCGCCCACCCCGCGCCCATGTGCTACGGAACAGGGCGCAATCCTTGATGATGTCGATATGCGCGCGTCCGAATTCACGATGCTCATGCGTCTCGACCGTGCCGCCAAGCTGGCGGCACATGGCCTGCTGCCCGTAACAGATACCCAGAACGGGCACATTCAGGGCGAACACCACGTCCGGTATGGCGGGCGCGTTGTCATCCAGCACGCTGGCCGGGCTGCCTGACAGGATGATCCCCCTGGGCGCGAAGGCGCGAATCTTCTCCGGGCTGCTGGAATAGGGCCAGATTTCGCAATACACCCCGCTTTCACGCACACGCCGGGCGATCAACTGGGTAACCTGACTGCCGAAATCCAGGATCAGAATACGATCCTCGTGCAGGGTTTCATCAAGCCTGCCGGGGGGGAGGCTGTATTCACGGTATCGTTCATCATGTGTCTTTCGGTCGCGGCATTATCGATAAACCAGATTTCCGGCATATGCCGGGAACATGGCGCAAGCGTGGGATAGTCTTTCGCACCCGGATAGCACAATATGGGCGTTCAGGCAGGATGGTATTTCCGGGCCTGCCCGCGGGCTTCCGGAACCCCGCCAGCGAACGGAACCTTTTGAAAATATCCACCAGCCGGATTATATGGTTGCTTCATGACCTTACGCGCCCTTTTGCCACTGATCACCGCCTGTCTCACCGGTTTTTTTTCCTGCGCGGCCATGGCGGACGCCCTGCATGACCCCACCGGCCTGTGGACCGGCAGGCTCGTGACCGATCAGGCACGTGTGACGAAACGCGCGATACCTCCACCTTCCAGATCGGGTCGAAACGCATCGCCTTCACCCCGGCGGATGGCTCGATCGCCCTGCGTGGCGTGCCGGAAAAGGATCATGCCCACTACCATGCCGAAGCCCTGCTCCAGCAGCCATCGGGCGCGCCCTTTCCCATGGTGTTCGAAGCCCACCCGGATGGCGAGACCATTGTCGGCACCTACGGCACCCCGCGCTGCCGGGCCCATATCGTGCTGAAACGCTAGGTCCGGAGCATTGCCGCGCCGGTGTTCACGCAATCGGGAACACCTCCGTCCGATACAGGCATGGATGCGCGACGACGATCCGATATAGTCGCTATATGTCTGGTAACACGACACTTGCAGGCGCCGTTCTGTCCATTATTGTCCGTGATGGACGCATGCTGCTGGTTTGCAGGCGCAATCCACCCGATCAGGGTTTATGGGGTTTCCCCGGTGGCCGTATCGAATATGGCGAAAGCTATCTGGATGCGGCGGCGCGCGAACTGCGTGAGGAAACCGGCTTTGAAACCCATGCCGAAGGCACGCTGACCGCCTTTGACCTGATCGACCGGGACGAGAGCGGAAACATCCGCTTCCATTACCTGATCGTTGCCGTCAGATGCCACGACAATGGCTGGACCCGGATCACGGCGGGAGACGACGCCTGTGATGTCGGCTGGTTTGACCTGGCGACGGTGCGCGCCAGTCCCGCCGCCTTCAGCCCCGGCCTGCTGGAACTGGGCACGCTGGCCCTGTCCGACCGCGGCATTGCCCCATGGCCGGTGGCGGCCCAGATCCGCACGCCCGACAGCACCCCCGAACACCGGACCGAAAGCATGCTGTCATGACCCAGTTTTCCGCCCTGATCGTGGAGGACGAGGCGACAATCGCGGAACTGGTCGCCACCATGCTCGAAGCACATGGCATCCGCCCCACCATAAGCAATGGCGTGACCGACGCCATGCGACAGATCGACGGCCAGACATTTTCGCTGGTACTGGTGGATCTGACGCTGCCTGATGGTGGACCTGACGCCCTTATCGCCGCCGCCCGCGCGCGCGGCAGCCATGTCATTATCATGAGTGGCGATCCGGACCGGCTGGCAGGCTACGCCCCCCTGCCCCGGCTGGAAAAACCCTTCCGCATGAAAGCTCTGCTGGAACAGGTCAGGCAGGTGCTTCCGCTTGCGGGGTGAAGGCGCCGCCATGCCGGGACATGGAAGGTAGTTTTGTTTGCCCGGCCGGTTCGTGTTCTTTTTGCAAAAAGAACATGAAAATTTCTGATTGCCTGACAGCTTTTTGCCGGGAACGGGTTCCTCTCCCGATTGCCAGCCCATGAATCGCTGCGCCTGCCTAGCGTTCACCCGGCACGGGCAGGCGGGCGATGGCGTGGCGCTGGGCCGTGGACAGGTCATCGCGCATATGCACGCGATACAGATCGACAGGTTCCGCCACCCGGCCCCGCCGTCCGCGCACAAGCGTTCCGATCCGTTCGACTGATGTAAACGCATCGGGCTGAATGTACGCCGTGGGTTGCACACCATAATTCCATTACCCGCCACGCCATGGGGCAGGTTGAACAGCGCCCAGCGCGGCTCCATTCCCACAACCACATGCCCCGGCAGGACAGTGGCCAGTTCCGCCGCCGTGCCGTAGTCACATGCCGCAATAAATTCTCCCGGTCGCGCCGTCGCGGCAATATGCGTGGCAAGCGCGCGCCACCCCGCCATCTGGCGCAGGGCCACATCCGTATGGGCGGATAAGGGAAGCGGGGCGAACAGCGCCTGTGCATACACCAGCACGCCAACCGCCAGCCCGCCACCAACGGCCCAACGGCCCCACCGCCATGCCACCAGCGCAGTACCTGCCGCCAGCATGGGATAGATCACGACCGGCCAGTTCGCCTGCACCCGATCACCCACGGCATGCTGCACGAAAACGCATGCCGGCAGCACGATCATGCACAGCAGCAGCGCCGCACCGGGCACGGAACGCGCGCGCCGCGGCAGGCGGACCAGCCCCCATATGAAAAAGGCGGCAATGCCCGGCGTCATCAGGCCAAGCTGGCCCAGCAGCAATTCGCTCAGAAACTGGAAGGCGCGACCGGGGTGCCAATCCGCCGTACGGCCGCCCTGACGCGCGAAACTGGCCCAGCCATGTTCGGCGTTCCACCACACCACCGGTGTCACGCACAGCATCGCCACGCCGATGCCCCCCACAAGGCCCGCCCATTGCCCACGCACCCATGCGCGCCGCCTGAACACCTGCAGCCCAAGCCAGAGCGCGATACCGGCAACAGGTAGAACGGCGGTATATTTACTGTCGCAGGCCAGCCCCGCAACCAGCCCCGCCACCAGCCACCACGACTGCCCGCCACCCGCCACGATGCGCCCCATAGCCCATAACAGGGCGCAGACGAAGAACAGCACCGGCGCATCCGGTGTTATCACAACAGACTGAATTGCCAGCGCCAGGGTTGCCTGCAACAGCACACCGGCCCGCCACGCCTGACGTGGCGCGACATCGGGCAGGAGGTCACGCACCGCCCGTATCAGGAAAAAGGTCTGGCCAACCCCGCCCAGCACCCCGAACAGCCTGACGCCCAAGGCGTTATCGCCCGCGCACAGCATGCCCAGCCGGATCCACACCGCCACCATGGGCGGATGGTCGAGATACCCCGCGGCGGCGCGAGCGCCCACAGGCGGTAATACGCCTCATCGGGCGAGAGTGGCAGGAAAGCCGCCACAGCCAGCCGCAGGCAGGCCAGCAGCGCAAGCAGATACAGCCACCCGCGTGGACTGTATCCATCAGTCACACAGGCACGCCCGGACGGTTGAGGCTGGTGCGGATGGTCTGCAATGTCTGCACGCGCACCACATGCGGGGCTTCCGTCAGTTGCCGGGTCAGCAGGTTCTCATGCGTTGCATCCCGCGCCACCAGCCGGACAAGGAAGTCCCCTCCCCCCCGGATCATGTGGCATTCGCGCACTTCCGGCCAGGTGGAGACCTGGGCCTCGAACGCGGCGAGGACGGCCTCCTTCTGGCTGTCCAGCCCGATCAGCGCGAACAGCGTGATGGACCAGCCAAGCCGCGCGCCATCCGTATCGGCATGGTAGCCACGTATCACGTGGTCTTCCTCCAGGCGCCGCATGCGGCGCAGACAGGGCGGCGCGGATATGCCCACGCGGCGGGCAAGCTCCACATTCGTCATGCGTCCGTCCAGCTGAAGTTCGGCCACAATACGACGATCAATCGCATCCAGATCAGCCATCCGCTCCGCCATGCACGTTCCATCTCTCGAAAACAGGCATCTGTCACGCCCGTATGCCGCAATAATGATGCACTTCCTACTCCAACCCTTGCACGGACGCCAGTGGACGATCATACCAAAGACAATTCTGACAATAGGGTTTTTCTGATCTCATGCCCCAGACCTGTTCTACCGATCTGCTTGTCATTGGCGCGGGCCCCGCCGGCTATACCGCCGCCATCTACGCGGCGCGCGCGGATCTTTCCCCCGTTCTCGTGGCCGGGCTCCAGCCCGGCGGCCAGCTCATGATCACGACCGATGTCGAGAACTATCCCCGGCTTCGCCACCGGAATACAGGGGCCGGAACTGATGGAGCAGATGGCCGAACAGGCCCGCAATGTCGGCACGCGGCTCATGGATGACATTATCGTCTCGTGTGACTTCACCCGCGCCGACGGGACCGGGCGTTTCTACGCCACGGGCGATTCCGGCATGGTGTACGAAGCCCGCAGCGTCATCATCGCCACCGGCGCGCAGGCGAAATGGCTTGGCATACCGGGGGAGGAGGAATTCCGTGGCTCCGGCGTCTCGGCCTGCGCCACGTGCGATGGCTTTTTCTATCGCGGCAAGCGCGTGGCCGTGATCGGCGGCGGCAACACCGCCGTGGAGGAAGCGCTGTACCTCACCCACCACGCCGCCCATGTGACCCTGATCCACCGCCGCGACACATTGCGCGCGGAACGGATCCTGCAGGACCGGCTGCAGGCCAACCCCAAGGTCTCCGTCATCTGGAACAGCGAGGTCACGCGCATAACGGGCAGCGGCACGCCGCCGGTGGTCACGGGGGCCGACCTGCGTGACCGCGTGACGGGGCTGAACGCCATATCGATGTGGACGGGGTGTTCGTTGCCATTGGTCACGCCCCCAACACCGCAATTTTCCGTGATGTGGTGGAGATCGATACAGATGGTTACATCGTCACGACACCAGGTGGCACACGCACCTCAGTGCCGGGAGTTTTCGCCGCTGGCGACGTGCAGGACAAGATCTATCGGCAGGCCGTAACCGCCGCCGGAACCGGCTGTATGGCCGCCCTGGAGGCCGAACGCTTCCTGGGTGCGTGCGTGTAAGGGGCCGGAAGAGTCCTTGACCTGCATCAACATTTCCTTCACCACAACGGAAGTAGTGTCATAACATTTGGCGCGCCCCAATCAGATAGCAAAGCGGAGTCAACGCGTGGACTGGGATAAACTCCGGATATTTCATGCCGTAGCCGAGGCGGGGTCCTTCACCCATGCCGGTGACGTGCTTAACCTGAGCCAGTCTGCAGTATCGCGGCAGATCTCGGCGCTGGAAGAGGCCCTGCAGGTTCCCCTCTTCCACCGGCACGCCCGGGGGCTGATCCTGACGGAACAGGGGGAGACCCTGAACCAGACGGTTCGGGAAGTTTTCTCCAAGCTGGCCATGACGCAATCCCTGCTGACGGAAAGCAAGGAAAAGGCGGCCGGGCGGCTGCGGGTCACGACAACAACGGGTTTTGGCACCTGCTGGCTCACGCCACGGCTGCACCGGTTCATGGAAACCAACCCGGATATTTCGATCACCCTGATCCTGGAAGACAACGACCTCGATCTGGGCATGCGTGAGGCCGATGTGGCCGTGCGCATGCACCCGCCGCGCCAGCCGGACCTGATCCAGCGGCATCTGGCCGACTTCCCGCTGCCCATCTACGCCGCCCAGTCATATCTGAACGACCACGGCACGCCCCGCACGCTTGAGGAACTGAACGCCCACAAGCTGGTCCTGTTCGGGGGCTACCACCCGCCCGTGCCGCACATCAACTGGCTGGCCGAAACCGGCGTGCCTTCCGATGAGCGCCGCCCGGCCCGGCTGGAAGTCAACAGCCTCGCCGCCATGGCGGGCGCGATCGCGGCGGGGATCGGCATTGGCTCGATTCCGCTTTACGCGGCGTCGCAATATCCGAATCTGGTCAAGATCCTGCCGGAAGTGCCGCTGCCCACGGTTGACGCCTATTTCGTCTACCCGGAAGAACTGCGCACATCCAAGCGCGTGGCCGTGTTCCGTGATTTCCTGCTGGCGGAAATCAACGCCCGGCACTGAGACAGGCGACTACCCCACCACGCTGGTAAAAGCCAGCGTGGCGCCTGCCTGCCATTTCCCTGAAATGGTGAAGCCGAAGGCCGTCAGTCCGCCTTTTCGTGCGACTGATTGACCCGTTCACGCAGTTCCTTGCCTGCCTTGAAAAACGGCACCACCTTTTCATCGACCGAGACGGTTTCCCCCGTTCTGGGGTTACGGCCGGTACGGGCCTCCCGCTTCTTGACGGTAAAAGCGCCAAAGCCGCGCAGTTCCACCCGGTCCCCACGCATCAGGGCATCGCTGATTTCAGCAAAGATGACCTGAACGATACGCTCCACCTCCCGAATGGGAAGATGGGGGCGGGCGGCGGCAAGTTCGGCGATCAGTTCCGATCTGGTCATCCTGTTCCCCTTGTTTATACAAGAAAATTAAAGTTTCCAGATCGCAACAGCCCCGTCAAGCGCGCTACTTTCCTTAATCAGAATTTCTGCACCTGGCACGGCGGATAACAGACCGGTGATCCAGTGCCGCCAGTTCACCCGCGTGGCTGCCGGGCCGATATCGGTCACGGGCGCATCATCGGACAGGTGGGCGGTTTTCAGCAGCCAGCCGCGGGCATCCGCCAGTGAACCGAGCTGATCCACCAGCCCCAGACCCAATGCCTGCCGCCCGGTATAGGGGCGACCATCGGCCAGTTGGCGCACACGCTCCACCGGCATGTGTCGCCCATCGGCCACAACCATGACAAAAAATCCATAAAGATCGGTTATGACGCCCTGCAACATCTCCCGTCCCTCAGGTGAAAGCGGCTGGACGACGGAAGGTTGCCCCTTCATCGGCCCGGAAACGAGTTCGTCAACATGCACGCCCACCCGGTCCAGCAGCCGCGACACATCGGGGGACTGTAAAATGACGCCGATCGAGCCGGTCAGGGTGGAACGATTGGCGAAAATACGGTTGGCGGGCACGGACACCATATACCCGGCCGAAGCCGCGACACTGCCCATGGACACGGCCACGGGCTTGCGCCGTGCGAAAGCGGCCACCGCGTCATGCAGCACTTCGCCCCCCGTTACCGCGCCACCGGGGCTGTTCACTTCCAGCAGCAGACCCTTGACCGTGCTGTCATCGGCGGCCTTGCGGATGGCGTCGACATTATCTTGCTCACTGGCGGAAATGATCCCCGCCAGCTTGAGATGCACGAGATGCGGCTTCTGGCCCGTCCAGCCCCCGCCATGGGTGCGCAACGGCAACGATGCAGGCCAGAACAAAAAAAGCCACGGCACTTCCCCGCCAGAGCAGAAGCCGGCGGCGAAGTGATGCGGCATGCAGAACCATATCGGGGTCAGTATCCATAACAACGCAATATCATGGATATACGCCCCGGCGAAGGCGCGATGGAAGGCAGGCAGCCGCCGCCTTCATCCCCCCTTGCGGCGTCGGCG
>NZ_BAIO01000021.1 GCF_000613305.1 Komagataeibacter kakiaceti JCM 25156 | reverse complement strand
GCAGGTGCGCCCGCCCAGCGCCAGCAGCGGTTTGTCCACACCGCCCATGCGCCGTGCCTCCCCCCCGGCCATGACCAGACCGGCCACACGCGGCATCATCCGATCCTCCCGCGCCATTGCATCGGGGTGTCTGGGGCCGTAGCCTGCGACAGGCCGCGTAGACGCGGGTGAAGGCGTGTCTTTTCAATCATGTTCAGGGGTTCTTTTTTCATGTCCCATCCGCCACGGCAGGCCATGATCGGTATTACAGGGCGTAGCGGATCGGGCAAGACCCATCTGATCGGGCGGCTGCTGCCCCTGCTGCGGGTACGCGGTCTGGGTGTATCGACCATAAAACACACCCATCATGATATCGACCTTGACCGCCCCGGCAAGGACTCATGGCTGCACCGGAGCGCTGGCGCGGGCGAAGTCATGCTGGCCACGCCGGGGCGGTGGGTATTGCAGCATGAATGCCCGGACGCGCCCCCTGCCCTGGCCACGCTTCTGGCGCGCATGCAGCGGACCGACCTGGTGGTGGTGGAAGGCTTCCATGCCACGGTTCCCGCCTGTATCGAGGTCTATCGTCCCGATGTGGGCAAGGAGCCTTTATTCATGCGCAATGACAATATTATTGCCATTGCGACGGACCGGGTGGACGCCCCCGGCCTGCCACCCCACCTACCGATACTCGACCTGTCCGATACGCAGGCCATTGCCGATTTTGCGCTGCGTCATGCCGTGCATATGCTGGTGGAATAATGACTATGAGTGTCGCTCCGGGGCCAGATTCATGTTTCTGGTAATACGTGACCCCAGGCGGATGAATGGTATTTCTACGGTCTCGAATGTCTTGATGGAAATGTAGCAGATCATATACCATCCGAGAGTCATGAATGTGTAATACAGATATATGTTCTGGTTTATTTTAAAGTGAAAACAGAACATATCCATAAGAAACCAGCCTATGCCATGCAGGAGATAGATGCTGTAACTGGCATCCCCCAACAGGATCACGCCCTTCTGCTGCAACAGGCCGAACCAGTTGGCGCCACATGCAAAGCAGAGAAAGAAAAGACCGTAAGCAAAAGCGAACGGGATCGTAAGCGGGTCGTGAGTGTAACCAATGACAAGAAAAACGAACAGCAGGGCAAGAGACAGGCAATCAGTCATTTTCCGTGGGATGGAAATGGTCTTCAGGTAACGCTCCTTTACCTGCCGGATTATACACCCAAGGCAGAACAGCGTGACATAGACCGGCCCAAGAACGGAATAACGATTATAGGCATGCGGGCCGTTTTCCAGCCCAAAATGAAGGGCGACAGCATAAATGGTTGCCAGAGCGACAAGGACCAGAGCAAAAACCTGCAATTTACGGGTTTTGAGGAAGGGAATGGACAGGATGGGCAGGGAAAAATAGAACCACCATTCCCACATGAGCGACCAAGTGACACCGGCATTGATCAGATGCGCATTGTCAAATCCATAAACAGGCGGGCGGATCAGGGTCAGCCCCGCATCAAACCAGAAAAACACCAGATGAAAATCCGCCGGGTTTTTAAGGTATATGCCAATGCACGTTGATATTAAGATACAGGCCAGTGATGAAACATACGTCATGGGCGCGATACGCAGGAAGCGTTTTATGTAAAACCCGCCCCATTCCTTGCCGTGCAGGCTGACATTGCCAAGAATATAGCCAGAAATGATGAAGAATATCGAGACGGCAAATTTTCCGATATAAAAGGGAATATGGTAGTCCAGTGACCATATGCCGGTTTTATAAAGGTTGAAAAAAAACGCCTTGTGCTGGAAGGCCACCATGGCGGCCAGAACATATCTCAGGCCATCAATGTTATATTCCCGGCTTCTGCTTTCATATATCCTGTTCCGGCTGAATGGTTTCATATTGAAAATAAGGCCAGCGGAAACGATGCACCATAAAGCCCACAGGTTATAATTCAGTTCACTTAGCATCTTGTTTCCAGAAACGGTTATATGGTCTAAACTTTCCGGAGAAAATTCAAACCAAATACAGTATCCATTCCCTATCATTAATTCTTGTTTCTGATCAATAGCAGCAGGATGGAGAGCCGCCATTGTTCACATTCGGCATAGTGGACCGTCAGGCGCGCATCCGGCTTCTACAAATTCCATCGAACAAAATTTTGACGTGCTGCTTTTTGAGATAGCATTTCCTGAAGATTTAAAAAAAGCTTCACTAAAAACTTCTCTACAATTACGGCATACTCCTTGGGTGTGTTTCTGACCCATGGAGTTGCTGCATATCGTCAAGGCCATCCTCCCTGTTGCGATCGTGCCGGGATATTTTTTCGTGAAGGACGACAGAAGGCCCAGAACCTTATCCCAACATGTTCTCGTATGAACCGAATGGCCACGGAGCCATATCTTCAGTCGGAATTATTGCCAGCCAATCCGTAAAAATCACGAGAAATGGCGGATTATATGGCCTTGATACCGATGGCAGGATCAGCAATTGCAAACACCACAGCCCTATCGGCATATTGGAACATATGATCGGAACAATGAGTGTCCTTACCAACATTCCGGCCCGCGGCGGCGAGCCAGACTGCCGCGGCATAGGAATAATGACTGAACCTGACCGATTATCACCCATATCCGCGGGACAACGCGAAAAACCGCTCAGACCGCTTCTTGAATCAGGAAGTTACAGGCGTGAATATGGCTTGACAGATAATCAAAAAATTTAATAATAGCCAAATAATACATAATCATCAGGTAGCGTTATGTCTTGGGTTAAAAAAAATATTATAGACAGCGATTCCATTATTATAGCCTTGACATCGTATAACGACAATAACTCAAAAAAGAATTCATTTGATCTGGACACCCTCTCCAGGAGTCATGATTTTTCATCAATATTAATGAAAGACCTTAACAATTCCTGGTACACTTCCGGGATAGAAGGGGCTGGTTCCAACTTCGGGGAAGTTGTCAAATTCCTGAAGGACATATGTAAGAATTATAAAAATGTCATGGTGATCGGTGACAGTATGGGCGGATATGGGGCCATACTGTATGGAACGCACATAAATGCGGATAAAATAATCGCCATTTCTCCACAAACGACTGTATCTTATACACAGAACTGCATAGCAGGCGATCTGCGTTTTGTTAACTGGTTCAAATCAATTGACAACTTTCCTGAAGATGCAAAAAATCTGAGAACACTCCTGCAGGAATCCAGTGTTCGCTCGCTCGATGTCTTTGTATCGACAAATCATAAAAACGACATCTTTCATGGCAGGAACGTAGAAGGCATAGAGAATGTTAATGTAATATATGTAGATGCCTTTGATCACTGGATGGCGGCGGAATTCAAGCGGTATGGCCTGCTTCGTGAAATAATAAGCGGATTTCTGTTAAATATAAAAACTGATATTACATGTTCCCTTGGTCGATTGAGCCGGATTCTGAAGGGCATCATACAGCATGAAAAATATTTTGTCTCGCACGGCTATCTGACTGCTATTTTTAAAATCGACAGAAGTTTCAATATAAAAAGCTTCATTGATATAGACAGGGTCAAATTCCAGATAAATATAATGCAGTTGCACGGAAATTGCGCTGAAACCGTATATTACATAAAACTTTCTGAAATGATCAATGGCGCCAGAAACGGTTTTTTTGAGTTCAGGATACCTGTTGCCTGCGATACGGAAGATACGTTCGTCATATCAAGAGAGACCCTTTACTCCGGGAAATCAGCCGAAAATATAGGCGTCATAAACAACGTATTTGATGTAAATACACCAACAATCAGATCCAT
The DNA here is from genome assembly GCF_000613305.1 of Komagataeibacter kakiaceti JCM 25156. The sequence continues at coordinate 11,850 of NZ_BAIO01000021.1, read as the reverse complement.
GATTTCAAATACAATATCTCCAGAAAAAAGAGATATAACGGAGAATATGATTGTAAATCAGGAAATATCTAAAAACACCACATATGATGGGAAATACATAATTCATGGACCTTATATTGAGGTCGGTCCAGGAACATATATGGTTTATGTATATTACGAAGGTTCATTCGCTCATGATAGCGAAGTGATTATAGATACCGTACTGAATTGTGGAGAAATATTTTCCTACAGAAGTTATAAGAATATGAACGGATTGGCAGGCCATCTCTGCCTGCCCTTCTGCCTGCATACAAAAATAAGTAATTTTGAAGTCAGGTTACGGCTTTTCGGTCAGTTTGATGGTAAAATACAGCGCGTCATCCTCGAAAAACTAATCCCCGCCTGAACTTCGCGCATAACTACTGGCCATAATCGAAATTGCCGATGGCGAACAGCGTGCTAAAGTCTGATTGCCCATGCGGGCTGGCCCGCACGCGCCGGTTCATCGGGCTTCAGTGTCAGCAATGCATCCGCGCGCGTAAAGGCCACGATATCTGATGAACCAACCGTCTCCACCCGGCTGAAGCGCCAGCCTTCCGGCGTCGGGCTGAGGGCAACGGGTATGAAGCCGGTCATGCCGGATGGGGCTTCAGCAGAAAAATCAGGCACCCCCACCACGCGCATGCCATCAGGCGCGCCGCCCATAAGCATGCGTAGATAGGGCAGCACGAACACCAGCGCACAGATGGCCGCGGCACCGGGATTTCCCGGCAGGCAGAACACCAGCCTGCCCTCAAGCTCCACTACGGTGAAGGGCCTGCCGGGGCGGATCGACACGCCACGGAACAGCACCTTACCCCCCATATCGCGCAGGATGTCGAGCATATGGTCGGTGCCCCCTACGGATATGCCTCCGGTGGTCACCAGCACATCCGTGCCGGTGCGGGCGGCGTGCAGCCGGGCCGCCTGCGTGGCGACATGGTCGGAGGCGGCGATGGATGTCGTGACCCGCGCCCCCACGCCACCAAGAAGAGCCGCAAGCATCGGGCCATTTGAATCCATGCACGCCCCTGGGGCATCAGCCGCCAGTTCCGCACCGTTGGACAGTACGCATACGCGCGGCCTGCGCGTGACCGTAACATCACGTACGCCCTGACTGGCCAGCAGGGCGACATGCCGCCAGTCCAGCACCTGCCCGCGTGTAAGCAGTATGGCCCCGGTCGCGAATTCCTCCCCCCGGCTGCGGATGTTGGCCCCCGGTGCGGCAAGGGTGGTGGCGGGCGCGATACCGTTTTCGGTCCGGGTCATCCGCTCGGCGGCCATGACGCAATCAGCCCCGGCGGGAATATGCGCGCCTGTCAGGATCGCACGGGCGTGCCCCGCCATAAGGGGCGCGGGCCGGTCGCCCGCCACCGTGCGGCCATCAACCGGCAGGCTGCCCTGTGCCACCATGGCGGTATGGGCGAATGCGTAGCCGTCCATGGCTGAAATATCGGCAGGCGGGCGGCAGGTGGTGGCATGCACCGTTTCCGCCGCGACGCGCCCGGTGATCTGGTTCAGGGGCACGCGCGTAGCGGGAAGTAACGTGGCGCGGGCATGGGCCAGTACAAGCCGCAACGCCGTGGGATGGTCCACCCGCCGGGCAAAGTCATTGGTACTCATGCTGGTATGCCCCCGGCACTCAGGCCGGTTGCGGTTCGGGCTGGGCGGCGGTTTCCGGCTGGGCCTGTGGACGGATGCTGGCGGCCCGCACCCGTACGGGAATGGACTTGGCGGCAGGTGTACCGCTGATCTGATCGAAATGCGAGAGTGGAAGCAGCGGGTTGAGTTCGGGATAATACCCCGCGATCGACCTCGCGGCATCGGGTAAGGCACCACCATAAAGCCTGTAACACGGCGTTCGGTCCCATCGGTGCTGATGGTCTCGATATCCGCCAGCGCGCCCTCGCTCAGGTCACGCGCACGCATGTCATCCTCGTTCATGAATACGATCGTACGGGTATTGTACACACCACGGTAGCGGTCATTATTGGTGTAGATGGTGGTGTTATACTGGTCGTGCGAACGGATGGTGGACAACCGCAGCATATCCGGGCCGCCGATAGGCACATCTTCATCCAGCCCGTCCAGCAGCAGGAAGTTGGCCCGTCCCGTGGGCGTGTTCCATTTGCGCTCACGCGGTGGAACAGGCAGGGCAAACCCCTTCTTCTGCCGGATACGGGTGTTGAAGTCGTGATACAGGTCCGGATACACCAGCGCGATCAGATCGCGGATGCGGTCGTAATCATCAATGAATGTTTCCCATGCAATCGAACTGTCAGGCATGGCGGCGCGCGCCATGCGGCAGACAATTTCAACTTCCGAGCGCAGATCGGCGCTGGCGGGATGCAGCACCCCGCGTGAGGACGTGACATTGGCCATCGCATCCTCAATCGTAACGAATTGCGGCCCGGTCTTCTGGTGGTCGATTTCGGAGCGTGCAATCACCGGCAGGATCAGCGCGTCACGCCCATGCACCAGATGCCCCCGGTTGAGCTTGGTGGCGATACCCACCGTCAGTTCCAGCCGCGACATGGCTTCATACGCCACGGGCGTATCGGGAATGGCGTGAATGAAATTACCACCCATGCCGATGAATACTTTGGCCGTGCCATCAATCATCGCCTGCACGGATTCCACCACATGGTGGCCATGCGCGCGCGGCGGGTTGAAGCCGAAAACCGCCTCCACACGATCCAGATAGGCGGGGGTGGGCTTTTCATCAATGCCCACCGTACGATCACCCTGCACGTTGGAATGACCACGCACCGGGCAGATGCCCGCGCCCTTCTTGCCAAAATTGCCCCGCAGCATGAGCAGGTTGGCAATCTGATGGATCACGCGCGCGCCCTGCTGGTGCTGGGTTACACCCATGCCGTAGCAGATGATGGTGGCGTTGGAGCGGGCGTAAATTCCCGCGACATGACGGATCTGTTCTTCCGTAATGCCGGACACGGCCACGATGTCCGGCCATTGCGTGGCCTCGATATCGGCTTTCAGTTCGGCAAAGCATGGGTATGTTCGGCAATGAAGGCATGGTCCAGCACGGTGGACTCTCCCGCCGCCGCAGCCGCCGCATCCATTTCAAACAGGGTTTTCATCACGCCCTTGAGGAACGCGGCATCCCCCCCGATCCGCACATGGCAGAATTCGCTGGCAATGGGCGTGGAACCGAAGGTCGCCATCTTGACGGGATCCTGCGGCTCGGTAAAGCGGATCAGCGCGCGTTCAGGCATCGGGTTCACCGCCACGATCGGCGCGTTGCGCTTACGGGCATGGACCAGTTCGGTCATCATGCGCGGGCTGTTGGTGCCGGTGTTCTGGCCGATGATGAAGATGGCCTCGGCGGCTGCGAAATCCTCCATCCGCACCGTGCCCTTGCCAATGCCGATGGACATGGCCAGACCCCGGCTGGTCGGCTCGTGGCACATGTTCGAACAGTCGGGAAAGTTGTTGGTGCCAAAGGCGCGCACGAATATGGAATACAGGAACGCGGCCTCGTTGGACGTACGGCCCGATGTATAGAACTCCGCCTGGTCGGGGCTGTCCAGCGCCTGCAGGTGCCGGCCGATCAGGGCAAAGGCCTCCTCCCATGTGCAGGGCACGTAGTGATCGGTCGCGGCGTCGTAGCGCATGGGCCCGGTCAGGCGGCCCTGTTCTTCCAGCCAGTGATCGCTGCGCGCCATAAGCGATGTCACGCTATGGGCGGCGAAAAAATCGGCCCCGATACGGCGCTTCGTCGCCTCGAACGCCAGCGCCTTGGCCCCGTTTTCACAGAATTCCAGCGTCTTTTCACGGTCCGGATCCGGCCAGGCACAGCTCGGGCATTTGAAGCCGTCGGGATGATTCATGGCCAGCAGCGCGCGCGAACCCTTGGCCAGCACGCTCTGTTCCATCAGGGCGCGCGCGGTGGCGTTGGCGGCCCCCCAGCCCCCGGCGGGGTGGGTATAGGGCTTGAATTCCGGCTTGTCAGACATGGCGTTCCCGTATCTTCTGCGCTGGCCAATGGATGGCCTGCGGGCAGGAAAGCCCCCGTGCGGCGGGTTTGCAACCCAAAATGGCAGTAATACCCGCCATATAAGGGAGTTTTATCTTATCATAACCCCTGCTTATCATCGTTATGTATCAACAGGGTATCTGGTTATATTTGGGCGTATATAGATAAAACCGTGCGAACCCTACCCGCGCCACATGGTCAGTTACTCGTGGCCTTTACCTTTACCTCGATGGGCGGCAACTCCGCATTGGCCGGGGGTTCAGGTGGCGGCGGTTTCGCCATGAGCAGGCGCGTCAGTTCCATTTCCGGCGCGATTTTATCTACGGGTATGATGTCATGCAGGGTCGCGTTATCCAGCACCCCCAGAAATGCATCGACCGAACGCGCCAGAAGCCCGCGCAGCAGGCAGCCCTGCGCCAGAAGGCAGGGTTGCCCGTTGGCGGGCTCGCATGAGGCGATGGGCCGCAGGTCCGTTTCCATCCGCCGGACAATACTGCCAATGATAATATCCTGTGGCCTGGCCGCGAGTTCCAGCCCCCCGCTGCGCCCCCGGCGGGCATGGACCACCCCGCCATGGGAGAGATGGTTGACCACCTTGATGAGATGATTATGGGATATGCCGTAGGTGCGGCGATTTCATGAATCGAGACCCGCCTGTCGCGATTCTGCGCCAGATAGATCAGGACACGCAGCGCATAGTCCGTATGGAGCGTCAGCCGCATGGCGCGCCCCGTACCATCATGGTGGCGTCATGCCCGTCTGGCGTGGTCATCTTGATCCATGCGCCAGAAATGGATGCAGGGGGTCCGGCATGATGCTCCTGTTGGTCTGCCCAGGCCGTAACAGGCCATGTTCCAACAAAAAAAGCCCGCATCCGTATATTTTGCAACAGAAAATTACCCTCTGTTACATGACGGACATGCGCAAGCCCATCGGTCATGACGGTTTGGGGGCCATGGCGATGTCGGACAGCGTGACGCAATCCAGCACCTTCATGAAGGCTTCGACCGACCGGGCGAACAGTCCCTTCAGGCGGCAGGTGTCAACCAGCACGCAGGTCCGGGCATCGGTGGGGCGCATGGGGCGATGCAGTCCATCTCGCCCTCCATCAGCCTGACAATCCGGCCGATACTGAGCTGCTGCGGTGCGCCAGCCAGTTCCAGCCCGCCCGTCCGGCCGCGCCGGGCGCGGATCACCCCGCTGCTGGACAGGCGGTTGATGACCTTGGCCAGATGATTCTGGGATATCTGGTTGGACTGCGCGATTTCATGCAGCGGCACCCGCCGGCCCGGATTCTGGGCCAGGTAGATCAGGGCGCGGAGCGAGTAATCTGTGTAAAGTGTCAGGCGCATGGCCCGGCATCTTACGCCCTCATGGCGATTTCGATGTGATCTGGCTCAAGGATATGTGTCGAGATCAGAAGATTTGCAGCGGAAATCGGTGGTGAGATGTAAAATCCCTGCACCCGGTCCACCCCCAGATCGCACAGGATGTCCATCTGCTGCTGTGTTTCCACCCCGCTGACCGTCACGCTCAGCCGAAGGCCTGCGCCAGCCCGCACAGATGGGCCACGACGGCGCGTGTCCGCGGGTTGTGCGTGATGTCCGCGATCAGGCTGCGTGAAATCTTGGCCAGCGTGAAGGGCACGTCACGCAGCACCGAAAGCGGCAGCATCGCCTGCCCGAAATCATCCAGCGCAAGCTGGAATCCATGGGCCGCCAGTTCGTGCAGGCGCTGGAGCACCCGGTCCGAGCGGCCCGTCGCCAGCACGCATTCCGAAATTTCCAGCACGTAATCCCCTGCCCTGCCCCCCTGCTGGCTGATTTCGGCCTCCAGATCATGCTGGAAACCGATATTGAGCAGGTCCAGGCGGGAGAGGTTGAGGGTCAGGCTGGGACAGGTGACAAGGCTGTTCGCCCACAGCCGCGTGTCATCACGAAAGGCCCGGACCAGCCGGGGGCTCATGGCCTGCGCCAGCGCCGCATCGGCAAACACGTCACGGAAGCTTTCCGCCGCCAGCAACCCACGCTGTGGGTGGTGCCAGCGCAGCAGCCCCTCGATCTGGTCACACCGGCCCGTGCGCAGGTTCAGGATGGGCTGGTAATAGAGTTCGAACTGGTCACGCTCCACCCCCACCCGGGCCTCGGCCAGGATCTGCGCGCGCTCCATGCTCTGCTGGTGCAGGGCGATGTCGAACATGCGCGCCTGATTGCCGCCCGCGCGCTTGGCGGCGTAAAGCGCCACATCGGCGTTTTTTTGCAATGTCTCGGCACATTCATGGGCCTCCACCGGCGAGACGCCGATGCTGCCCGATATGTTGATCACGGTGCCGCCACCGACCTCAATGGGGGCCTCCAGCGCCTCCAGCAGTCGTTCCAGCAACGCAGGCCCCGGAATCCGGGCGAAGGTATGGCTGATGACAAGGCCGAATTCATCCCCGCCCAGCCGGCAGGCCGCATCCTCGGGGTGGATGATTTCACCCAGGCGGCGGGCAATGACCTTCAGCACCACATCGCCCGCATGATGGCCATGGATGTCATTGACCTGCTTGAAACTGTCGAGATCGAACATGACCAGCCAGATGGGCCGGGCAATGTCGCGCGCCCTAGCGTCCACCGCCGCCTGAAGCACGGTGTTGAAGCCACCCCGGTTGAACAGGCCGGTCAGCGGGTCGGTCGCGGCGAGTGACCGGAGCCTGTCACGCGTGTTCATGAGTTCGGTTATCTCGAACCGCGTGGCGACATAGCCCTCGATCCCGCCCTGCGCGTCATGCTTGGGCATGATGGTGGTGGCCACCCAGTACAGCGTGGCATCCTTGGCCCGGTTGCAGATATTGCCCCGCCAGATCTTCCCCGCGCCCAGGGTGCGATACATCTGGCGGAAGAAACTGGCGTCATGATAACCGGAATTGACGATGCGGTGCGTAGCCCCCAGCAGTTCGGCGCGGCTATAGTGGCTGGTCTCGCAGAACCGGTCGTTTACATAGGTAATCACCCCACGTACGTCCGTAATCGCGACAATCAGCACGTTATCGACAACATCAGCCCAGAAATCGGAATCCTTGTGGGTCAGCGCACGCAGTCGGTCGTCATGTTTGAAAGGCATGGCGTTTTGGGTTCCTCTGGCCCGGTGGGCGTATCTCAGGGCCGGATGGCAGTCGGCGGGTTCACCGGGGGCGGGGCGGCAGCGGGAATGATCTTTGTCCCGGCGGGCCGAGAGGCGGACGTGGCGGAACACGCAAGGGCCGCCGCGGCACCACCACGGCGCACCCATTGCACCATCTCGTCCGCCGTCAGCGCCTCACCAAACAGGTAGCCCTGCATCACATCACAATGCAGTTCTTCCAGCAGGGCGCACTGGCGCAGGGTTTCCACCCCTTCCGTCACCACGGTCATGCCCAGCCGCCGCCCGATCTCGATCACCGCCATGGCCACGGCCCGCTCATTGCGGTCATGTTCGAGATTGGTGATGAAGCTGCGATCCATCTTGATCTCGGTCAGCGGCAGATGCGTCAGGCGCGAGAGGGAGGAATAGCCCGTGCCGAAATCATCCATCGACAGCCCGCACCCCAGGTTACGGATGGACTGGAGCACCTCTGCCGTATCGGGGTGATTTCCCATCATCACGCTTTCGGTAATTTCCACCGTCAGGCGCGCGGGCTTCAGGTCATGTTCCCCGAGCAGCCCGGCGATGTAGGCAGGCAGGCTCCGGTCACGGAAATGCACGGCCGACAGGTTCACCGCAATGGTGGGCACATGCACGCCCTCACGGTCCCACAGCGCCATCTGGCGGCAGGCTTCCCCCAGCGCCCAGTGGCCAATGGCCTCGACCTGTCCGGTTTCCTCCGCCACGGCGATGAAGCGGGTGGGAAAGATGTCACCCAGACGGGGATGATGCCAGCGCGCCAGCGCCTCCACCCCGCTGAGCGCCAGCGTGCCGGTGCGTACCTGCGGCTGGTAATGCAGGTGCAGCAGGCCATGCGCCAGTGAATCACGCAGCGCGGCCCCCAGCACCAGCCGGTCCTGCGCCATGTGGTTGCGTGCGGGTATGGCCATGCGGAAGCCGCCGCGCCGGTCCCTGCGCGCCTGCCGCATGGCGGTATCGGCATGACCGAGCAGGGATTCACTGTCCGGCCCGTTGAGCGGAAAGGTGCTGATGCCGATGCTGCATGTAAGCGTCAGCTTGTTATGGTCGATATGCAGCGGCCTGCCCAGCGTCGCCAGCAGTTCATGGGCCATGGCGGGGATCTTTTCCCCCGCGCAGTCGGGCACCACCACCACGAACTCATCCCCACCCGAACGGCTGATGACGCAGTCCCCCCGCGCGACCGCACGCAGGCGGATGGCGATCTCGATCAGGCACTGATCGGCCAGCACATGGCCCAGCGTGTCGTTGATATCGCGGAAGCGGTTGATGTCGATCATGAACACGGCGAAGCTGCGGTTGACCGCGCCTGCGATCATATCGGCCAGCACATGGTGCAGGGCGCCGCGATTGAGCAGGCCGGTCAGTGAATCATGGCGCGCGAGCTGCGTGATCTGCGCGCGGGTGGCCTGTCGCTCCAGCGCCAGCGCGCAGAACGGCGCACACGCCCCCACCAGTCGCTGCGGCCATGAGCCGAAGCGGTTGCTCTGACGCAGGTAGAGCGCGAAAACCCCGACAACCTGCCCGTCCGCCGCCTGCACCGGCGTTGCATAGCACGAGCGCAGCCCCAGCGAGCGGCAGATGGACTGGCAGTTATCCCACGCCAGCCGCCCGGCATGGGATGGGGTGGTGACGAGCGTTTCCCTGTCGGCCCGGTGGGCACGGTGCTTTCCAGCGCATCGCGGATGCGCGGCGGCAGCGCCGGGGTGGAGATCACGCGCCAGTGGGTATGCTCCTCCTCCACGAACATGAGCGTCGCGATGCTGTCCGGCAAGAAGGATTCCACCTTGCGGCAGATCAGATGCCCGATATCGTCCAGCGGCATGTCACCGGTCAGGGCCTGGATCACTTCCGCCTGCAGGTTGAGGATGCGGGCGCGGCGGGTTTCCTCTGTGATGTTCCTGACCACCCCGACATAATAGACCTGCCCCCCGTCCCCCATCCGCACGCGCGACAGGGACAGTTCACCACAGACATACTCGCCATCCGCGCGGGAAAAGGCGATTTCCCGCGTCGTGTCCAGCATCTGGTTCAGTTCGCCCCCGGCGGCCCGACTGGCGTTTCGGGCATGTTCATGGCGTATGCATAGCGGGATCAGGCATGCCACGTCGCGGCCCATGACCTCGGCGCGGGGGCGGCCCCACAGCGCCTCGGCGGCGGCATTGTAAAACACAATCTCGTTGCGTTCATCAAAAATGACAATGGCGTCGATCGCCTGCTGAAGAGCGGGCAGCAGGATGTCGGCGGTAAGGGCGGTAAGCTCGCGCATCTGCATACGGTCTTTCATACTATCATCTCGACATCGATCTCAACACACGCGGTCGGGATCATGGACAGCGCGCCCTAGACCAGGCGGCGTCATGTCCCTGCCGGCGGGGACCATGCCGCCAGCATCGATCATAAACACCGGCGGGGTGGAGATCATGCCCGTCATCGCGCGATCCCGACATGCCGGAAAAACATGTTCCTCACGGCGGCGACGGCATGGCGTGACCTGAATGGCGTTGTTCGTAACAGGACCAAGGGCGCTCCAGACTGGTGTTGCGTTCGGTTGGGCGGACCGTTCATGACAGTCGCGCCGCCAGTTATATTTCACATAAAATTCACACAATATGGAGTAAGTGACCTCATTATATTCATACGGCGTACCAGAAATCGTAACATCGCGTGTATTTAAAATTATTTAACATTTGATTAATACTGAACTCATATATCAAAAAATATCATAACAACAGATGGAACCCGTTACTGCACGAATGCGTCGATATTTTAATACGTCCCACACATATACCACCATAAACGCGCCCCGGGGCACGGTCGTTTCCCATGAATGGACAACAGGGCGTGATCTGGCGCGCCCTATGCCCCACTGGCGCGGAGCGTGCGGGCAAACACCTTCAGCCCCGCGCGGATACGTCTTATCGGGCCGGACCAGTCAAACGGCCGGTCCTGACGGTAAATACGCAGGCTGTCATACCATGGTGAGTCGGTGCGGCCCGTAATCCAGCGCCAGCACTGGTCATAGCGTGAAAGCATCCAGACCGGCCGCCCCAGCCCCCCCGCCACATGAACGGTTGACGTATCCACCGCCACCACCAGATCCAGCGCGCAGATCAGGGCCGCCGTATCGCTGAAGTCATGCAGCAGGGCAGTATGGTCGATCAGTTTCATGCCGGGGGGCGGGGTCCGGGCCTGTGTGGATTCTGGGCCGACCTGAAGGCTGTAGAATACGCTGCCTGACACCACGCGACCGAGGGGAGCGAAGGTTTCCAGCGTTGTGGAGCGGCGGCGGTTGGCCTGCTCGACCGCGCGGACTTCAGGATGCCGGGCGCCCGCCCATACCAGCCCGATCCGCACCGGGCGTTTCGCCCCGTTGCCCGATGGCAGGTCCGCCGCCAGCCTATCCTGCCAGAACGCAACCTTTTGCGGGTCGGCCACAAGAAAGCCGCTGGCCCCCGGTATGGTCTCCACCGTTGTGCCCAGCGCGAATGGCAGGCTGAGAACCGGGCATTGAAGGTCGTGCGCGGGTACGGGGTCTTCTTCCGTCACGAATGTCTGGTCGGGGAATGAGCGCCTGAGCAGGGATAACAGCGGCGCGCGCACCCGCACGATCGTACGCCCCCCGCGCGCGGCGGCGAGGGGAATGAAGCGTGAGAACTGGATCATGTCCCCAAAGCCCCCTCGGTATGGATCAGCAGGGTCCGGCCGGGAAAATCTTCCCCCTGCCATTGCGGCGTATCCATGGCGTGGGTGCGCGCATGATGAGTGTTCCACCGCCATTCATATTCCCTGAACCCGTTCCGGTAATCCCCCGCCGCCAGAAGGGACAGGGCGTGATTGGTGCGGATCGAGGCGTCATCGGGCGCGAGCCGGGCGGCGGCGGCATGGAATTTCCGCGCCATGTCGTGTTCGCCCCGCTGGTCGAGCGCCACGCCCAGATTGCTGATGGCAAGGGCATGTTCAGGGTTGCGCCCCAGACATTCGCGGTACGCGGCCACCGCCTCATCATAACGCTGGAGCTGGAGCAGGGCGTTGCCAAGGTTGCACCACCCATCCGTCAACGTCGCATCAAGCGTGAGCGCGCGCGAGACGAGGGCATGCGCCTGCTCGAAATGACCAAGCGTGGTCATGAGCCCGCCGTAATTGCTCAGGGTGCGGGCATCATCGGGGGTGTGGGCCAGCGTGGCGCGATAGGCCCCGGCGGCTTCCTCCAGACGGCCCGCAAGCTGAAGCGCCTCACCGCTTTCCCCTGGGTGCTGGCCAGCGGAGCTGACCGGCCCGGATGTCGGCGGTGATGGGCGGGCGGAGGCATCATGCGGCATGACGTACGGAACCTGTATCTACTGAATTCAAAACCGGGGCTGGCGGCATTAGACCACGCCAGGCCGGTGCCGGGCCATGATCTTCACGATTTTTCCCGCCCATGGGCGGACAGGCCGGTCAGGATCATGGCATGGGCGGGGCGCGTCGCCGCGACGTAGAGGAGCTGCTGCGTTTCCAGCACGCTGGTCGCGGCGCGGCGGGTAATATCGCCCACATCCACGAATACGCGCCTGAACGTGCTGCCCTGCGCGGTATGCACGGTCATGGCATAGACCGCCTGCAACCGGCCGATCCCCCGGCGGAACACGAAGCGGTGCTGCCAGCGCGCGCGGTCCTGCGCGGCTTCCTGCTTCAGCCGGCGTTCCACC
>NZ_BAIO01000022.1 GCF_000613305.1 Komagataeibacter kakiaceti JCM 25156 | reverse complement strand
TGGCATAGGTACGAAGCAGGTCGAGATCCAGAGCGCCTGGTATCATGGAATGTGAACTCTGATATCAGTGGTATCTGACTTATCAGATACCCATGGAGACGGTGTCAGCCATGTCCTGGAACTGGGCGGACCGGAGACCTACCCCCGATCCATCAAATCGATCGGGGCCGGTGGCCACATTGCCCAGATAGGCGTGCTGACCGGCTTCGGGCCGCGCCCGGATATCGATCGCATCCGCAGCACCAATGCCAGCATTGACGGAATTACTGTGGGCTCTCGTGACCACTTTCGGGAAATGAATGCGTTTCTGACTCACCAGGAGATCCATCCTGTCATCGACAGGGTCTTTCCTTTCGAACAGGTAGGTGAGGCCTACGACTATCTTCAGAGCGCGAAGCACTTTGGAAAGATCGTCATCGATCTGTCCTCATAATACGCTTTCCGCTTTTCGAGGCACGCCAGCGTTAGTCTGAGAGGCCAAGCCCTGTGCCGAGCAGGCAGACGCTGGTCCAGCCTCCATATGCATAGGCCAGTGTGAAGGCAAAAATCTGCATGAAGCATGCTGTTTCGTAACGTAATCGCTCACCCGGTTAACATCGCCGGTATCGAGGATATTGCATCATGACAGGCCAGGCATCCGTATAAAATCGGGCAACGCACGAACCCGTTCGAACCAGCGTTGCAGAGCAGGGTATGAGGCGACACCTGTTCTTGCTAATGGACACGACAGTAAAGCCAAGAACCAGTTTGCAGAGATCTCCCTCCCGTACAGCCATGAAAGCGTCAGGAGAAGGAATGGTGCGAAGTCCATAATCGGCATGCCAGAACGCTCCGACCAGACCATAGGCAAGTGCGTGTCCGGTACGCGCCAGAAGCGTAAAATCTTCAAGATCCAGTGGCGGGGCGGACAGGCGCTTCATCAGTCGGCCAGGAAGTTCACGCAGACGGATAATCTGGCGCACAAGGGGATCATTCTGTATGCGGAAAGCCGCAACGGCATCGAGAATATCAGATGCCTGACCACGAATGAAAATCGCGTGACGTTCAGAAAAATCATAATGTGGGAGCAGGATTTCGAAAGTGTTCATCGGGGCTTGAGTGTTACCAGCTGGTAGTGCGGCCATGTCGTGAAGGTGAGGGTGGTCTGGTCAAAGTCCAATGGCCCATCAGTTGGATGTCGAAACCGGCGAGGGCCGCCTTCTCGTAGCAATACACTCTGATTATGCCACAGCCGTTCAAAATCCGGACTTCGGGATCGAAGCTCCTGCACGAGTGTTTCCACCAGATGCGTGTCACCACGGATGCTGGCAGCCCGGAATTCGGCAAGAACCCGTCGGGCACTGCCTTCCCATTCGTCCAGCAAGGTTCGGGCTGCAGGGTCGAGAAAGACGTAGCGCAGCAGGTTGCGCTCCTCACTGTCCAGCCATCCGACGAAGAGACGCCGGGCCGCTTTGTTGGCGACGCAGGCATTCCACAGGGGATCCAGCACATAACAGGGCATGGTCACCTGCTCCGGGAAAGTCCGGACGGGTTCGGGAAGACTGGATGCGGTGACTGGCCGTGAGGCATCGGGATCCTTCAACTGGGCCAGTTCGATAGATAGAGCCTTTCCGCAAGGGACAGATGCAGAGCCGTGGCAATACGCGCCAGTGTCGTCGCCGAACAGGAGACATTCCGACCCTGTTCCAGCCACGTATACCACGTCGTGCTGAGGCCCGGGACAGGCGCAGCCTGTCGGTGGCTGGACTGGTGCTGGTCCGCCAGCGACCCGGTTCAGCCGAGGGTGTGGTGTTCATGACGCTGGAGGATGAGACGGCGGCGCTCAACGTGATCATCTGGCCCGATATGTTCGAGCGTTTCCGCTGGGTGGTCTTGTCAGGCCAGATGCTGGGGGTTGTCGGGCGACTGCAGAAGGAAGGGGAGGTGGTGCATCTCGTGACGCGTGAGATTGTGGATCTTTCCCACCTGCTAGCCGATGTGGGAAACCGGTCGTTACACGCACTCTCTAGCCTCGATCAGACAGATCTGCCGAAAATATCATTGTGAAGGCCCGAAATTTCCATTGAATGTCGTGTCAGAAAGATAATCCAAATTCGTGATGCCCGTTTACGCCTTATGTCGGACATGCATTATGTGCAAAGGGTTCCATATAACGGACGCGACTTGTTTAGAATTGACTGGTCGAGTTGCGCCGAAATCGGACCAGCACCCCTCCGGCATTCGCGGCAGATAAAACTTGATCACAGACGACTGCCGGAAAAGTCAGTGAGCTGGCCGATGCATGCGCCGCATTGCGCCTATTGAGACTGACGACGCCGAACATTCGTTGCATCTGGTCTAGCCTGGAACTGAAATGGCGGCCATATAAAGATCAGCTATAATACTCCATCAGTTGGGGCAAGGAACCACCATGTCGAGCATCCCGCAGACCTACACTGTCTCAGACTTCATCGAATGGCAGGCCAAAAAGCAATTGGTCTTGGCTCCCGAGTTTCAACGAGTTCAGTCTGGAGCCCCTCGGCGAAGGTTTTTCTCATTGACACCATCTTGAATGACCTGCCCATGCCTCAGGTCTACTTCCGCACAAAGCTGAACCCACAGTCGCAAACGACCTTGCGGGAAGTCGTCGACGGACAACAGCGGCTACGTGCGATCTTGGAGTTCGCTGGGGGCAATCTCAAACTTACTTCGAAGTCTCCAAACTTCAAAGGCAAGACATATCGCGATCTATCTATCGAGGATCAGGAGCAGTTTCTTGCATATCGCATCCCTGTCGTTCAGCTGGTGAATGCTTCTGATGCAGACGTTCTCGAGGTCTTTGCTCGTCTAAATTCCTACAGCGTGAAAGTAACGCCGGCGGAGTTGAGGCACGCTGAGTTCTCCGAGCCGGTGAAATGGGCCATATACGAAGCGGCGCGCCGATGGGCAGTCCTCTGGGGAGAACTAAAAGTAGTCTCGACACGGGACACGGTTCGGCTAAAGAACACGACATTGATCGCTGAGATGTTTATCACGTTGGATCGGGGTCTCGGCGATGGAGGAGAAGCTCAGATTACACGCTATTATAAGGAAAATAAGTCGAAAGATGACGATTACTTTTCCCTTTTCCGAGAACATCTGGATGAGGTTATCGCCGAAATCCTCGATCACACACAAAATGACTTTGCTGAGTCGACATTTTACGATGCACCGAATTTCCTGATTCTGTTCGCTGCGGTAGCTTTCTTGAAAGGATATATGCCGGTGTCGTCACTCTCAGCGGGCGTGAATCAGTTTGCCCGATGCGGGGTTAGCTGGGATAGAGCTTCTGTCAATCTCGCAACCCTGGCACAGGCTTTCGATGACGCTTCCGAGGAACAAGGCCCGCTTTCTCAGTTTGTAACTGCCACAAAGAGCACGACGCACCGTATTTCCTCTCGGAAAATCCGTTTTGAGACTGTTGTGAAAGCGATTGCGGCTGATGTTGCTGGCGCGTAGGCTACCTCGTTTCTTCGACCGTCTGGACCGTCTTTCCGAGATAATCGAGGTAGTCGATGCGACGACGAACAAAACTTCCGCGCAAATATTTGCTGCTGAGAAGGCGCTCATGCAGATTCAGATTGAATGGGAGCTTTTCGTCCGGAACCTCATCTTGGACAGCGCAACCGGCAATTTCGAAAACGGTAATGGTCTGATCATTTCGAGAAGCTATCCTAGCTTGCGTTCGAGGGAGGAGGCTGCTCACAGATTAATTGGAACCTATCGTAGACAACAGTTTGAACCGGACTGGTATTTGCCAACTAGGGCCATTGATGCTTCCATGCGACTTGGCGTTTCGAACCAACCGCAGATTGCGGCTGAGCTTGGGGTAACCCCTTGGCCTATCGAAGAACTTCGGCATGTGCGAAACTTTATCGCGCATAAATCTAAGAGATCGGCGCTCGCTGTCCGGGGAACGGGCATCATTGGCGCCTCTGCCAAGATCGACGTACTGGAAGCCGCACTGCAATATGGCACTGGCGGCGCCAAGCGTTATATCGAATGGATCGCTTTTTCGAAAGGCGCAGCAGCGCGTCTAGTGGCGTGAAACTCTACGAGCATGTTAAGGTGGCGGTTTAAGGATAGGTCGGTCGCATTTCTCTAGGGGATAAACGTCTCCTTCGGTACCAATGCGCCGACGAATAGATCTGTGTCGGTTTGATACGATTATGTCCATATCCTGCGTTTTTCGGGTGGATAAGTGTGGATTATAAATACTCGATCTTGCAGGGTGCCATCATGAATGTGCGATAGCACCAATGGCAGCTCTTCTATTTTCCGCCTAATAGCCGACCTTCCGCTTGCCCCCCCATTGCAGTCGTGATTTCCGGTAGGTGACGGGGAAGGCGGGTTCCGGAACGAGGGCCTGGGTGTTCTGGGGTTGGATGGGAATCCGCGTGGGAAGTGGTGATCAGAGGAAGAGGTCGGCTTCGCCTTCTGTGCCGAATAACCGGCATCAGAGGAGAGTTTTCCATGACCACGACCACCATCCTGCCCCCTGCGTACCATAGTGCAGCTTCCGGCGGCTTCCGGATTGATCCCTCCCGTGGCGAACGCAGCGCCCGCGTCTCGTCCGAATGGTTCTCGCGTCCGGATGACGAGCGCTACCTGTCGCTGTCCGACCTGCATGCCGCGACACTGGCGCGGGCGGATCGGGCTACAGCCCGCACGGTGGAGAGCCGCGCCATTCGCGTCGAGGCCTCGCGCGACAATGCCGAGCGCGTACCAGGCAGAATGACCCGATCGCACCCACACACTGGTCCTTCGGCCAGATGTGCAGCCTGGTCGCCGCGCCATCGTCGTACCTGCGTTACGGGAATGCGCGATGTTCGTGCTTTCGAATGAAACACGATAAAGGTTTTCGGGTGCTGCCTTTTTTTAGAAAGACGGCGGTCGCTGAAAGCTTTTTGAAAAAAGCTTCACCAAAACTTTCTTATGATTACAGGATGTTTGTGGATCCGGTTTCCCGCGCGCCGGATCATGTTTCGGGCGGGCGTATGCTGGTGATTATGGGGGGAACCGCTCATGTCCATTCGCATTGGCGTCGCGGGCTGGTCGATCCCGTCCGCGCTGGCCGGGGCGTTTCCTTTGGGCGGTACGCATCTTGAACGTTATGGCGCGCGCTTTTCGGCTGTCGAGATCAACAGCAGTTTTTATCGACCGCACCGGCGCACGACCTATGAACGCTGGGCGGCGAGCGTGCCGCCCGCATTCCGCTTCTCCGTCAAGCTGCCCGGAACGATCACGCATGAACGCCGTCTGATCGGGTGCCAGGCGCTGATCGAACGCTTTGCCGAGGAAACGGATGGCCTGGGCGATAGGCGCGGTCCCATCCTGGTCCAGCTACCTCCCAGCCTTGCCTATCGCGGTGATGTCGCCGAACGCTTCATGACTGATCTGAAAGCCGCGATCCCGGGGGCCATTGTTCTGGAGCCAAGGCACGCCAGTTGGTTCCAGCCAGAAGTCGACCAGATGTTGCGCAGGCAGCAGATATCGCGCGTCGTGGCGGACCCGGCCCGCCTGCCGCAGGCGGCGCAACCGGGTGGATGGAGCGGCCTTGTCTATTTCCGGCTGCATGGTTCCCCACGGATGTATGAGTCACCTTATGGGAAGGAGGCCATCGCAGCTCAGGCAAAGGATGTTGCTTCACGCGCCATGGCGGGCACCGATGTCTGGACAATCTACGATAACACCACCCATGGCGCCGCCATGCGGAACGCGCTGGAGCTAATGGAAGCACTGGTCAGGGACCATCCCGCAAACGCATGATCTGGTGGCCGATGGGAACACGGTGTTTCCCATGGTTGGAAACACATATCTTCCCTGCTGTCACCGCAGTGTAAAAAGGTTGGCAGCCAGGAATTGTGACCGTATGAGGTATTCAGTTTTTTCCTGACATAATCTGCATACTACGAAAGATTCCAACCATTGGACCATACGGAAATCGTCAAGGCGCTCGGCACTTTTCTCGCCATCATGAATCCTTTCCTGAGCCTGCCCGTGTTTCTGGCGATGACATCGGGATTTTCGGTGGCCCAGCAACGGGTGCTTGCCATCAAGGTCACGCTTTTCTCGGCCATCATGTGTCTGGTCATCCTGCTGGCGGGGCAGAAGATCATCAGTTTCTTTGGCATCACCATTGACCAGTTCCGCGTGGCGGGCGGCATTGTTCTGGCCAGATCTCATGGTCCATGCTGAATGGCAGCAATATTCCCTCGCATCAGGGCAGCCATCAGGAACAGGCCCAGTTGCAGAACCTGTCGGGGCTGGCCTTCTACCCCCTGACTTTCCCCATGCTGATTGGCCCCGGCACGATCGCAACCATCATTATCTATACCGGGCATCCCGGTCCGCTGATCGATATGCTTGAAGTAGGGGGAATTATTGCGGGAATACTTCTTGTCCTGTTCATAACGCTGTTCTTCGCCTCGGAAATCGGGAAAGTCATGAGCGAGACGATGCGCACCATAACGACGCGCCTCATGGGCATGATCCTGCTGGCCATTTCCGTGGGTATGGTGATCGCCGGGCTCAAGGCGGTATTGCCGGGGCTGTCCCATTAGTTCCTTACGGGCGGGAAGTAAGGCTGGGGCGCGCCGTTTATAAAAACAGTAAAAGCTTCTCTCAATACACGGGAACAGATCGGTGGATCGGGAAAAGGCATACGGGGCATGGAAATGTCTTTCCATGCTCCGTAAATGGCTGACTTATTTCCTGGCTGCCGCACGTTTGCCAAGAAGCTGGATCCGGGCCGCATCGACATTGTCCGGATCGAGCAGGGCTTCCTTTGCGATGGCCTGTTCCTCTTCCGTGGCGTGTTCGCCACCTTTCAGCACATGTTCAGCCAGACGGATGATTTCCGATTTCGTCAGGATTGCGGGTGAATGCGTGGCCTTGCGCACCAGATCATGGATTGAACCGGCCGCATGCGGAACGCTGTGATTGGTCATTGCAACATAACTCCTTGATTATATGCAGGCATATGTTGGGCGTGTTGCGGCAGACTCAATGCACAAATAAAAATATTTTCTATATGTGTAATGTATTAATGTATATTTATTTGTCGGATATATGATATTTACGGTCTGGAAATTTTATTTTCCGGGTAGCATACCAGTATTTCCATACGAAGTCAGGATAATGATCCGGCTCCCCTGGTCGCGGGGGAAAGATGTGCAACCGGGAGGCTGTTTTAAAAACCGGCCTGTAACCATAAGGAAGTTTCTGGTGAAGCTTTTCTCGAAAAGCTTCCGGGAACGCCGCCTTTTTTCAAAAAGGCGGCGCCCCAAAACTTTTATCTTTTTATCAATGCGATGCGTTGACGTGTTTTGTCGGGGTGTGTTCGGTCCAGCCGCCCCCCAGCGCACGGTAAAGGGTGACAAGGTTCTGGTACCGTGAAACGGCGATGGAGATCTGCCACTGCTGCGCCTGCAACATGGCGCGTTGCGAAACCAGCGATGTCAGGTAGGAATCCGTTCCCGCATCATACCGCAGCATGGCCAGCCGGTAGGCATCGGATGTGGTGGAAACATATCTGTCCATCTGCCCGGTTTCATCGCGATAGGTGTCGCGCGCGGCC
The DNA here is from genome assembly GCF_000613305.1 of Komagataeibacter kakiaceti JCM 25156. Next base: position 7,949 of record NZ_BAIO01000022.1, on the reverse strand, counting down.
AGCGCATCCGCCACCTCGCGGAAGGCGGACTGCACCGTTTTTTCATAAGCGGCCATCTTGGAGGCCCGCATCGCGCGTGACGCCTTGAGGTTGCCGCTGTTCTGCCCCCAGTTGAGCAGGGGCACCTGCAACTGCGGTGACACCCCCCATGTTGTCGCGGCGGAGGTAAAGAGCTTGTGCGGCTGGAGGCTGCTGATCCCGTCCGACGCGGTCAGGGTAATGCGCGGGTAGAACGCGGCCTTGGCCGCGCCAATATCCGCATTGGCCGCCAGCAGGTCATGCTCGGCCGCCATGATGTCGGGCCGGTGTTCCAGCACCTCCGCCGGCAGGCCCGGCGGCAGATCCTGCATGATGGTCTGCTGCCCCAGTGGCTGGGCGGGGGGCAGGTTGTCAGGGATCGGCTGGCCGATCAGCAGGGTCAGCAGGTTTTCATCCTGCGCGACACGCCGGCGCGACTCATCGCGAAAGGCCCCGCTCTGCGCCACCTGCGTTTCGGTCTGGCGCACGGTCATCTCGTCCGTCTCGCCATGGGCGAAGCGGGCCTTGACCATGTCCAGCGTCGCGTTCTGCGAGGCCATCGTGTCATCGGACAGGCGCAACTGCGCCTGATCGCCCAGCCACGAAATATAGGTCGTCGCCACCTGCGATATGATGCTGATCAGCATGGCGCGTGCGTTCTCGCGCTGCATCAGCGCATGTTCCGCCGCCTCACGCGACAGGCTGCGTATGCGCCCGAACAGGTCGATCTCATAGGACGAGACGCCAATGCCCATCTGGTAATATTTGAACATGGGCGGGTTGCCGGTATCCAGTCCCGGCGCGAAGCTCAGACCCGCCGCCCCTGATGGCCCCTGGTACATCGCCTCCCCACCGCCGCCGATGGCGGGGAACAGGCTGGCGTGCTGGATGGCGAACTGCCCCTGCGCGCGGCGTATGTCCGCCGCCGCCTGCCGCAGGTCGCGGTTTTCACGGATGGCGATGGCGATGAGCGCCTTCAGCCGGGGGTCGGTAAAGAATTCCGACCAGCCCAGATCGGCCGCCAGCGGGTTTTCAGCCACCGGGTCGCCCGTATTGGCGTAGGCGGGCCATGTCTTGGCCAGCGGCGGAGTGGGCCGCCTGTAATGCGGGATCATGGTGCAGCCGGCCAGCATGACGGCCGCCATGCCGGCGGCCCCGGCGCGCCTGAGGGTGGAGAATACGACCATCTGCATCACTCCCCCGTTGTCCGTTCGGACATGCGCCGCACGCGGAACAGGCGCAGCACAACCACGAAGAACAGCGGCACAAAATATACGGCCAGCAGGGTTGCCGTCACCATGCCGCCCACCACCGCCGTGCCGATCGCGACACGCGCGGCGGAACCCGCCCCACTGGCGATGGCCAGCGGGAACACCCCCACCACGAAGGCGATGGAGGTCATGAGAATGGGCCGCAGCCGCTCGCGTCCGGCTTCCAGCACGGCTTCCTCCAGTGTCGCCCCGTTTTCAAAAAACGCCTTGGCGAATTCCACGATCAGGATGGCGTTCTTGACCGCCAGCCCCACCGTGGTCAGCAGCCCGACCTGGAAATAGACGTCATTGGCCATGCCGCGCAGCAGGGTGGCCACGATGGCCCCCAGCACGCCCAGCGGTATGACCAGCAGCACCGCGAAGGGGATGGCCCAGCTTTCATACAGGGCGGCAAGGCAGAACAGGATGACGATGGCGGCCAGCCCGTAAAGCGGTCCGGTGGCCGATCCCGACGCCATCTGCTCGAACGACAGGCCGGTCCATTCATACCCCACGCCGGGCGGGAGCTTGGCGAGGATGTCCTTCATCGCGGCGATGGAATCCCCCGAGCTGTAGCCCGCGGCGGGCTGGCCCAGGATTTCGAAGGCGTTGAGGCCGTTATAATCCTCCACCTTCTGGGGGCCGACGACCCACTGCCCGGAGATGAAGGCGTTGAATGGCACCATGCTCCCCAGCGCGTTGCGCATGTACCATTTGTTCAGGTCATCAGGATCATGCGTGAATCCGGTTCACCCTGAATATAGACCTGCTTCACACGGTCATCGCGCAGGAACTGGTTGACGTAGATCGAGCCCAGCGCGCCCTCGATGGTGGTGTTGATGTCCGCGATCGTGATCCCCAGCGCGTTGGCCTTTTCCCGGTCGATGTCCAGATGGAACTGCGGCGCGTCCTCCATGCCGTTGGGGCGCACGGCGGTCAGGCGGTGATCCTTCGCCGCCATGCCCAGCACCATGTTGCGCGCCTCGAGCAGTTTCGCATGGCCCAGATGGCCCCGGTCCTCAAGCTCGACATCGAACCCCGTGGCGTTGCCCAGTTCCAGCACGGCGGGCGGGTTGATGGCGAAGATCTGCGCCACCGGATCCATCCAGAAATGCATCATGATGCGCATGGCGATGGCCGCCGATGTCTGGGTGGCGGCGGGGCGTTCATCCCAGTCCTTGAGCCGGATGAAGAAGGCGCCCGCGCTCTGTCCCTGCCCGGCGAAGTTGAAGCCGTTCATGGAATAGACCGATTCAACATTCCCGCCTTCGGTCTTGAGGATGTACTCGCTCACCTTGCGGTTGACGGCGGCGGTCTGTTCCAGCGTGGAGCCGGGGGGCATGGTGACCTGCCCGAAGATCAGGCCCTGATCCTCATCGGGCAGGAAGCCGCCGGGCAGGCGCATGAACAGCCAGCCCACTCCCACCGTAATCAGCACGAACACCAGCATGGACAGCCCGGTATGGCCCAGCACGCGGGTCACGCCGTTCTGGTAGCCTTTGGTCAGGCGGGTGAAGTGGCGGTTGAACCAGCCGGCGGGGCCGGTCGTCTTTTCATGGGTGCCGGGTTTGAGCATGGTGGCGCACAGCGCCGGGGTCATGACCATGGCCACCACCACGGACAGCCACATGGCCGAGACGATGGTGATGGAGAACTGCCGGTAGATCACCCCGGTCGAGCCGCCAAAGGCCGCCATGGGCAGGAACACCGCCGTCAGCACCAGCACGATGCCGACCAGCGCGCCTGAAATCTCGTCCATCGACTGACGGGCCGCTTCCCGGGGGGAAAGCTGCTTTTCCGTCATCACGCGCTCGACGTTTTCCACCACCACGATGGCGTCATCCACCAGCAGGCCCACGGCCAGCACCATGGCCAGCATGGTCAGGGTATTGATGGAAAAGCCAAGGGCGGCCAGAATCCCGAACGTGCCCAGCAGCACCACCGGCACCGCGATGGTGGGAATCAGGGTGGCGCGGAAATTCTGCAGGAAGATCAGCATCACCACGAAGACGAGGGCAATCGCCTCGGCCAGCGTGATGATCACTTCCTTGATCGACAGGACGATGAAGGGGGCCGTATCCAGCGGATAGACGGTTTTCAGCCCCGGCGGGAAGAACTGCTCCAGTTCATGGATCTGCGCGCGCACGGCGTTTTCGGTCTGGAGCTGGTTGGCCCCGGGGGCCAGCTTCAGCGCCATGCCCGACGCGGGCATGTTGTTGTAGAAGGAATGGGTATTGTAGGTCTGCGGCCCCAGTTCCACGTGCGCGACATCGCGTATGCGCACCTGGGATCCATCCTGCTGCACCTTGAGCAGGATCTTCTCGAATTCTTCGGGCGAATGCAGGCGTGTCGGCCCGATGATGGTGGCATCCAGCCGCGCGCCCTTCGTCGCGGGCACGCCGCCAAGTTCACCTGACGAAACCTGGATGTTCTGGGTCTGGATCGCCGTCTGCACATCGCCCACGGTCAGGCTGTATTTGTACAGCTTGGAGGGGTCGAGCCAGATGCGCATCGCATATTCCGCGCCGAACAGCGTGTGGTCGCCCACGCCGGTCACGCGGCTGAGCGGGTCGGAAATGTTCGAGGCCACGTAATCGGCGATATCCGCGCCGGTCATGCTGTTGTCGGTCGAGATGAAGGCGATGACCATCATGAAGTTCTTGACGGCCTTCGTGATGCTCAGGCCCTGCGCGGTGACTTCCGGCGGCAGCTTGGGCTGGGCGAGCTGGAGCTTGTTCTGCACCTGCACCTGCGCGATGTCGGGGTTGGTCCCCTGCGCGAAGGTCAGGTCGATTTCCATCTGCCCGGAGGCATAGGACTGGGAGGAAATATATTCCAGATGATCCAGCCCGAACATCTGCTGCAGGATCGGGCGCACCACCGTATCGTTCACCGTATCGGCCGAAGCGCCGGGATAGGTGACCGAAATGGCGATCTGTGGCGGGGCGATGGCCGGGTACTGCGCAATGGGCAGGCGCAGGATCGAAACCCCGCCCACCAGCATGATGATCAGCCCGATCACCCACGCGAAAACGGGGCGGTCGATAAAGAAGCGTGACAGTGACATCGGGGGGTTATCCTGCCTTGGCGGTGGGGGACACATCCACCGGCGTCACCGTGTCGCCCGGATGAATCTTGAGCACGCCTTCAACCACCACGCGTTCGCCGTCCTTCAGCCCATCGGTCACGAGCCAGTCGGTGCCAATGGCCTGTTGCGTCACCACGGGGCGGATGCTGACCTTGCTCTCGGCATCCACCACCCAGACCTGCGCATCCCCGTGGGAATTGCGCTGCACGGCTTGCTGCGGCACCAGCAGGGCGGCGGGGTCCGTGCCTTCGGCAAGCTGGGCATGGACGTACATGCCGGGCAGCAGCAGGTGTTCGGGGTTGGGCATGACCGCGCGCACCACGACCGTGGCTGTCGCTTCATCGACATTCACTTCCGAGAATTCCATGCGCCCGGCATGTTCATAGGTCGTGCCGTCTTCCAGGGCGATGGTGATGCTGGCGGCGTTGTCGCCCACACGGGTCAGCCGCCCCTGCGCCAGTTCGCGCTTGAAGCGCAGCAGTTCGGTCGCGGGCAGGTTCACGTCCACATAGATGGGGTCGAGCCGGGTCACGATCGCGACATTGTTGGTCTGGTTGACCGTAACCAGCGCACCCACCGTCAGGATGGACCGCCCGATACGCCCGGTGATCGGCGCGTTCATATGGGTATAGCCCAGATCGACGCTGGCGCGTTCAAGCTGGCCCTTGGCCGACTGGATGTCCCCCTGCGCCTCACGCTCGGCGGCCAGGGCGTCGTCATATTCCTGCTGGCTTATGGCGTGCGCCTTGAGCAGCGGCCCGTACCGGTTCAGCTTGGCGCGGGCTGTGACCTCGTTCCCCTGGGCGTGGAGCAGTTGCCCCTGCGCCACATCGACCGCGGCCTGATAGGTGCGCGGGTCGATCTGGTAGAGCTGCTGCCCCGCCTTGACATCCGTGCCTTCAACAAACAGGCGCTGCATGATCACGCCGCTGACCTGCGGGCGCACCTGCGCGATTTCAAACGCTTCGGTACGACCGGGCAGCAGGGTGTGAATTTCCACCGGCTGGGTTCTGAGCGTCACCACCTTGACCGGCTGGGGGGGCAGTTTGGGGGGAGCGGCGTGCCGCTGACAGGCCGCAAGGCCAAGAATCAGAGCCGCCGGGGCTACGACACGGGAATAATGCATCATGGTCACCAACCGGCTTACGTGCCGTTATATATAAAATGTTTCTGAATCACGCCCCTGTCCGTAACGGACATGGCCGCCATAAGAAAGCCAAATAACGAAACTATTTGGTTTTCAATGGATGGAAAACTATATCGTCTCCATAAGACGGTCAAGCAGGGCATCCACCTAAAAGTGGTCGGGATTATATTACAAATGAGCAGGAATGAGCACGCAGCGCGATCATCGGCGTCAAACGGCTGTGACGGCGGGCGGCGCGGCCCCGGCCGACCACCGGAAATGGAGGAGTGCGAACGCCGCGAACGGATTCTGGACGCCGCGAGCGACGTGCTCCAGCAATGCGGTTATCACGCCGCGTCCATGGACCGGGTGGCGCAGCATTCCGGCATGTCCAAGCGGACGCTGTACCAGATGTTCGAGTCCAAGCAGGACCTGTTCCATACGCTGGTCAGCAGCAGGCTGTTCAACTTTGCTCCCGACCTGTGTCATTACAGCAACGATCCGGTTGAGGAACTGACCGAACTGCTCATGAACCTGGGCCGCATCATCCTGTGCCCCGACCGGATGAGCCTGATCCGGGCGCTGATTGCCGAATCCCAGCAATCGGAAGATATCCGCCACATCCTGACCAGCCTGCGCGCGGGGGGGAAGGATACGGCCCTGACCACGTGGCTGAACTGCTACGTGCAGCGCAAGCATTACGCAGTGAGCGATATATCCATGTACAGCAATATGCTGTTCGGCATGACCGTGGGTGACTTCATGCTCCAGAACCTGGCCTGCGCCTCTGAAACATCGGTGCTTCTGGAGAACATGCGCCCGCGCTTTCATCGGGCGGTGCGGATTTTTCTGGCGGGCTTCTCGCAGGGCTGTACCGGGCCGTAGGGGGGGCTACAGCTTCTGGCGCATTTCCTGGCGGATCTGGTTGCACTTCTTGGTAAAGATGCTGGCCTGTGACGCCGTCATGAAATTGATGATGAACGCGCCGATCAGTGAACAGAACGACAGCAGGATTACCGCCTTGCCGCTTCGGGTAATCGCCCCGTCATAATATTCGGCCGAATACCAGAGCAGCAGAAGGCTGAGGATCGCGCCGAAAAACCCCAGAACGCCGGTGGAGCGGATGAGGGAGTCTTCCTCATTGCTGAAGGAGGATGACTCCTTCCACAGCAGGTACAGCTTCTGGTTCATCTCCTCGATCTGGCTGTCATAGGCCTTCTGTTCCACATCGGTCGCCTTGGAGGGCGATTTGCGGTGCATGTCGAGTTCCTGCTGCGCCTTGGTGAAGACATGCCTGCGTTCCTTGATGGCGGGCAGGCTGATATCCACAAAACTGAGAATAGCTACATTCAGGCCCGCCGATAGCTGGACGATGGCCTGAAAATCACCCACGTCTGACTCACGCGGTCTCCCCTTTCTCCTCACATGCCTGCGGCACGATACAACAGCCCGGCAGCCCGTGGCAGGGCGCAAAAACGTTAGGCAGGGCTGCATCTTCCGCCTTGGATGCCGAAGTTTATTGTCTTGCCGCGACCTTTGCGGCATGAGAGGCACGCTCAGGAATTCACTTTGTTCGCCAGCAGGTTTTCAGATGTCACAGTACACCCCCATCGGTCTCGATAATGGGAACGCCCCGGTCCGGGCGCTGACCCATTCAGGAAATTTCCATGCTGACGAGACGCTGGGCTATGTCATCCTTCACTACGCGCTCGCACCCGGGGGCGACCTGCGGGGGCGGGTTCTGGGCGGCCAGCCCGCCGACCGGCTTGAGTTCATCCGCACGAGATCGCCCGAGCGCATCGCCACCGCTGACATCGTGTTTGACGTGGGCGGCCGGTATGACCCCGCCGCGGGGCGTTATGACCACCATATGAAGGACAAGCCCCTGCGCGAGGACGGCACACCCTATAGCGCGGCCGGACTGCTGTGGAAGGATTATGGCGCCGCCGCCCTGCGCAACATCCTGAAAACACCTGTGAACGACGCCACGCTGGCCACATTGTGGCAGGCCATTGACAAGTCCCTGATCGTGCCGGTCGATCAGGATGACAACGGCGTGGTGAAGATGGGCAAGCTCTCGCTGGCCGATATCGTGTCGGCCTGCAGCCCGCCATGGGACACGGCGGAACTGTATGGGGCGGAGGAAGCCCGGGCGCGTGAGGCGCTGGGCTTCGCCAATGCCGCGAGCGCGGTCGCCGCCCATCTGGTCAACATGGTCGATCGCACGCGCGCCAGCCTCAAGGCGGTGAGCCGGGTGCTGGCGGCCTATGAGCAGGCGGAAGACCGGCGTATTCTGGTCATGGAAACGGGCATGCCCACCGAGAAGGTGATTTTCGAGCATGACCTGCCGGTTGTGTACGTGGTGTCCCCCACAGGGGGCGGGCGCTGGAATGTAAAGGCCGTGCCCCCGGTGCGGGGTGATTTCGGGCAGCGGGTTTCCCTGCCGGAAGCATGGCGCGGGCTGGAA
>NZ_BAIO01000023.1 GCF_000613305.1 Komagataeibacter kakiaceti JCM 25156 | reverse complement strand
CCCACCGCCGCCGGCCGCGCAATGGCCGCGGCACGCGCCGTTCACTCCGCGGGTCGAGATTGGCGGTGGGTTCATCCAGAATCAGCACCTGCGGGTTGCGCAACAGCACGCGGGCCAATGCCAGACGCTGCACCTGCCCACCCGACAGGCCCGCACCGCGCTCACCCACCGGAGTATCAAACCCCTGCGGCAGGGCCTCGATAAAGGACAGGGCATCGGCCTGCTCCGCGGCGGCACGCAGGGTGTCCATATCCGCCATCGGGTCGGCCAGGCGCAGGTTTTCGGCAATGGTGCCATGGACCAGCCGGGACTGCTGGGGCACCCAGCCAATCCTGTCCTGCCAGCGGGCATGCGCCACGCCACATGCATCCACGGCAATGACACGCCCCCGCATGGGGCGCAGCAACCCCAGCAGCAGCCGGATCAGGGTGGTTTTACCCACGCCACTTTCGCCCGTTACAACCGTCAGAACATTCCGCCTGAACGTACAGCCTGCGTGCGACAGCACCGGCGCATCCGCCTGATATCCGGCCGTAACATCTTCACAGCTTATGGAGACCAGCGGTGCGCCGACCGTGCTGCCCCGCGCATCGGGCCGGATGGCGGTTACTGGCAGGGCAAAAAGCTGACTGATGCCCGCATGGCGGCTGTTGCATTCTGGCGCGCATGATAGCTGGCCGAGAATGCGCGGAGCGGCATGAAATATTCCGGCGCAAGCAGCAGGACCAGAAAAGCCGACTGGAAATCCGCCTTCCCGTCCAGCAGGCGCGCGCCGAACACGACGGCCACCAGCGCAATGGACAGGCTGGCGAAAAATTCCAGCACGGCCGATGTCAGGAATGCCACTTTCATGACCGACATGGTGGTGATGCGATATTCATCGGCCATGCCCGCCACGGCGGCCACCGCATCCCGCGCGCGACCGAACAGCCGCAGCGTGGTCAGCCCCTGCAATGTATCGAGAAAGGCGGACCCCAGAAGCAGGAGCTGCGTCCACTGCCGGTCCATGATCACCTGGGCACGATACCCCACCAGCGCCATGAAAACGGGAACAAGCGGCCCCGTGCATGCAAGGATGATGAAACTCCATACATCCAGATTCAGGACCATGCCCAGCACCAGCAGCGGCAGGACCACCATCATGGCGGCACGCGGTACATATTGTGCAAAATAGGCTTCCAGCGCGGCAACGCCATCGCCCAGTACCGTGACCATCTGGCCGGTCGCCTGCCCGGCCAGACCAACCGGGCCGACATGGAACAGGTGACGCAGCAGTTCGCCACGTATGGCTGTGGCCAGCTGCAGGCTGCCTTCGTTTGCCACCATATCGGCCGCCCATTGCAGTAGCGCGCGCCCGGCCAGCAGGGCCACCAGCATTGCCAGCCCGGCAGACTCATCGGAAACGGCGCGGCCATGGAATGCAAGATCCGACACGATACGCGCCAGCACAGCCAGTTGCAGCACCAGCATGACCGCCGCCGCCCCACCAAGCACAACAGCCGCACCAAGCCAGAGGCCGATGCGCCGCGTAAAACCCATGAGCGTTCTGTTGCCGGGAGAATCCATGACCACTTTCACACCATTCGTCCGTCCATATCAGGACAGATAATTACATATTTTATGAATATGTTATTAAGTTAATTATGTAATCTTTTGATGTCAAGAAGGAACAGGCCGGTCTTCTTTGAAAGCCCTCAAAACAGCCGGACGAAGTGAGATCGGGAGCCGCCATTCATTAATGCGCCCTTACAAACGGACCAGCGACCGACAGCCCGGTTGGCGCACTACCACTGTCCGGGGAGGATATATTACATTGCAAATTCAATGATCTTATAGCGAAGACCGGCACAAATTCAGCCAAACGAGAAACAGTGACACCCCTCACAAACCCCCGCAGACCGCCAAGCGCAAGCGCGCCCTGCACAACCCAAGCACTGAAATCCAGAACCACACCGCCAATGCGCCGCACAGCCGAACGGAACACCCCTTGCCCCAAGGAAGCCTCCTTGACGAAATGAGAATCTTTAGTTACATTTATACATAAGATATGTATAAGATAAATTATCAGGGTCAGGGAGGAAGCGGGCATGCAGTCCCCTACGGTTCACAGCCAACCTTTGCCAGTGATCGGGACATTCCCTGATGGGCAAATGTCTCTGCCAATCCCGAAACCCATGATCCGCTCAACCAGAATGAACCCGAATGGAAAAGCACTACAAAAACTGAACGGGCATTCGACAGCCCCGTGCAATGACAATGTGTCGGAAAGGATCGTCATGACACGCCCCATGCCCTCCCTACAGTCCACATACGTTGTAGCCGTATGTCAGAACTGGAAGGCAGCGGCATGGAAGACATACGCGCACCATTAAACATCCCGCAAATATCAGGCTGTTACTGTTTTATGTTCAGAAAAGGATTTATTTCGTGAAAGAATTCGCCCGCGCCCTTACACCTATGTTCTCTATTGCGCCGCAAATGACCGTATCCGACATCAACAAGGCGGCTGCCGATGGATTCAAAAGTATCCTTTGCGCCCGTCCTGATAGTGAACCGGGAGATCATGCGCCTTGCAAGGAAATCGAGCAGGCCGCCTTTTGTCTGGGGCTCGATTTTACGGCCATCCCGGTGCAGGCGGGGCATCTGCCGGATGCCGATGCCGTAGCCCGCATGCGCATGGCCCTCAGGCGCATGCCCGGCCCCGTTCTGGGATATTGCCGCTCCGGCACACGGGCCGCACAGTTATGGGCAATGGCTCAGGTCGGCACCCTACCGGATGCAGAGATACTGGAGGCGGGGCGTAAGGCTGGCATTGACCTTTCCGCCGCCGTTGCCGCAGCTTCAAGGCCAGATACAGGCGCCTGATCCATGCTGTTCCGGGGCTATTATGTGCCGTAATGGTCAGGTGTACGCCTGGCTCTCATGCAAAATGGAAGCGCCATTTTAAGGCCAGCCAGTCTTGAATGACAGGACGGGCTGCATAATTACCTGTAAAGAGCACGATGCAGCCCGCCTTTTCTGATCAGGTCCAGAGGGTGTTATGTTCCTTGAACGCAAGTAGCGGCATGTCTGAGCATGAAGCATGCGAAAGTTGAGGCATAGCGCCCGTAATCCTTGACGGGCCTGCGGCAGCGGGTGGCGCGTGCGAAAGATCGCTCGACGACCTCAACGTGGACCCATGCTGTCCCGGCAGGCTTTTCGGCCGTATAATCCCGGTCGACATAAACCAGTTCAACGCTCTCGCCCGTCGCATCCTGAATGACAACGGCGAGACGTCCGACCTCCGCACGATCATCCCGACTGGCTGGCGTCACATGCAGGACCAGCAGATGCCGTTTTGATTCCTTTTTGCGTTTGCCCCCATCATATCCGGCACGTGGTCCGCTTTCCGGTGTTGAACGCAAGACCATCTTTTCGAGAATAGCTGCCGTTGGCTCCGCCTTGTAGCCAGAGGCGATACGCCGCACGGCACAAAGATCAGCATCAAAACAGCCCGCTCCCCATCCAGCGACAGGAAAGTCGCCCGGCATGGCGCGCCAGCGCAATCCCGTAGCGGATCATGGAACGCAACCCATTGAACAGTTCGCGCAATACATGATGCCGTGATTCCACATCCTCGCACAATCAGGACCAGATGCGGGACGAACAGAATCCATTCCTCGCCTGATACGTCAGAAGGAATACGATTTGCGTGCAGGCATCATCCCTTGCTCACTGCACCAGTCAGGTACGAAAGTACATCACGTCCTCTATGCCATATTCTCCATCCTGTGCCTGTCATCCGGGATTTTCTCTCAGGTGTCCGTTCAGGCCCGATGAAAAGAAGGAGCGGTCATACTTATTCGTAGCCTGTCCTAACCAAACCCGCTCTCTTCAGCCCCTCTTTGCCACAACCTTCGCCGCATACAGCGATCCAGATTCCATAAGAGACTGCCTGAAACAGGCCAATCCACGAAATCCTTGTACCCATAAGGAAGTTTTGGATGAAACTTTTTTCAAAAAGCTTCAGGGGGACCGTCGCCTTTTTGAAAAGGCGGACCCAAAAACTTTTATTGTTTTTTATCAATCAGTTGTTTTCAAACATCCTCCAAAGCAAGTCATGAACCGGAATCGAATGATTACCTATGCGGTTATTCGGTTCTCTATTCCATATGAATACAATATTTCGTGATTGTTACGAATCTGTGACAATGACGCAACATGTCGTCCTCGAAACGATATGGCATCTATTTTTTCCTCGATAATCATCGCGCCCCGTCAATATCGTAACTCGACAGAAGAATCGCGGGGCATCATGAACAGACGAACTTCTTTCCTAATTACGACTATCTGCTCTTTTGTTTCTTTCGGAGCAGTCGCCGCCACACCTAATGGTGATTCTGTAACCGAGGAACAGAAACCAGAAAAAAACACGACAATCCGCGCACGTCGTGCAACGACACCGCAAAATCATACGCGTGCTGCGCAGAACCTGAAGCAGGAAAATACCAACGGCGTGAACAGTTCCGGTGTAGAAACAATAAATGTTTCGACCGGCACACACGCAGTCAATCGAAAGGCGCGGGACAGCATGAGTCCCGTCTCGGTTGTCAGTGCGGCAACCCTGCGCCGGTCGGGACAGATGAACCTGGCCGACGCCCTGACCCGCACCTATGCCTCAATCAATGTCAGCACAATGGGGGCCGATGCGGGCGCCCTGACCTCCGCCATTCGCATGCGTGGTCTGAACCCGAACGAAGTGCTGGTACTCGTGGATGGCAAGCGCCGGCATACAACCGCCAATCTTTATGCTGATTCAGGACCGGATTCAGGCTCGACCCCGGTTGACCTGAATATGATTCCGGCCAACGCCATTGATCATATCGAAGTGCTGGAAGATGGCGCGGCCGCCATGTATGGCTCCGATGCGATTGCCGGTGTGGTCAACATCATTACCAAGAAACAGGATCACGGCCTGAACCTGAGCGGCCAGACCGGCGCGAATGCCTATAACGGTGATGGCTGGGGCTATCAGCTCAATGCCGATGGCGGCATGAAGCTGGGGCAGGATGGTTTCCTGCATATCAGCGGCCAGATGTACCATACGGACCACTTCGTAGCCAACAACGCACGGGACCATCGCCTGCTTGGTTCCCAGCCCGCCGACGCCAGCAGCGCGACCTATACTGGTGTCAATGCAGGGAATATTTCAGACCGCTCCAACAAGATCATGAGCACGCCGGAAGAAACGCGTGAAAACCTGGCGATTGAATGGGGCAAGCAGTTTACGCCCGGAATCAACTTCTATGGCTGATCACCTACGCCCATCGTCATGCGGAATCTTATGAGAACTACCGGACTCCCACCGTAGGTGGCTCCTGCGATGCCTGCGCCGCCATCGCGCCCTATGGTTTCTCACCGCTGGAAACAATGGAAGAAAACGATTTTGCCGCGACATTGGGCCTGAAGGGCGATAACTTCATGGGCTTCAATTGGGATATCAGCTCCACCTATGGTGAAGATATCGACAAGATCGGCAACAAGAATACCCTGAATACATCCTATGTTGCCGATTACGGCTCCAGCCCCCGTAAGGCGCGGGCTGAAAGTTACAGCATGGTGCAATGGACCAACAATGTCGATTTCCGTCGTCGTTTCAAGATCGGGGACGTCGTTCCGATGACGCTCGCTTTTGGCGCTGAAGAACGGATGGAATCCTACAACATTACCGCAGGTAATCCCGTTTCCTACATGGGGGGTGGAACGCAGGGTTATGCCGGCATCTCTCCGGGTTCGGCTGGCACATGGTACCGTGACATCTGGGCGTGGTACCTGGATGGTGATTTCCACCTGACCAAGAAGTGGGAACTGGATTTTGCCGGGCGGCTGGAGCATTACACCGACGTGGGCAATACGGAAAACGGCAAGATTTCTACACGTTACAACTTCAACAAACGTATCGCCATCCGTGGCACCATCAGCACGGGCTTCCGTGCCCCGACATTGGCTGAATCCCATTTCAGCGCCGTCAATGTTTCACCCACGGGCGCCAGCGGCCTGCTTGCCGCTGATTCCTCTGCGGCCCAGGCCATTGGCGCGACCAAACTGAAGCCCGAGCGTTCAACCAGCGTCAGCGGTGGTATCGTGCTGGAGCCGGTCGACGGTTTCCACGTGGAAGCCGACGTCTACCAGATCAATATGCGTGACCGCATCGTTCAGGATACGAATTTCGGCGGCTCTACCCCTTACGGCAATACGACGCAGGGCGAGGTCGCGGCGCAGGCCATTGCCCAGCTGGCTTCCCTGCCAACCGGCTTTACCGGTTACAACGATGTTTACGCCGACTATTTCACGAATGGCGCCAGCACCCGCACACAGGGTGTGGACATCAAGGCGGATTACATGTTCCGCTTCCATCAATACGGCAATCTGCTGCTATCGATGTCGATTGACCTCAACCGTACCCGCCTGCACCATAACGGCGCGGATCTGAATCTTTCGGACATCGCGGCAATCACAACCGATTATCCGCGCAGCAAGATTATCCTGAACGCTTATTATACCTACCAGAACTGGGATTTTAACATCCGTCAGACCCGCTATGGCCAGACCAGCGACATGATGCAATATCAGGACTGGGGTCCTGCGGCCCTGCAGTACTCCAACAACGCCCTGCAGCAGTTCATCAATACGCCACATTGGCTAACGGATATTGAAATTGGCTTCCGTTTCAAGAAGAACTGGCACATGGCGGTCGGCGCCAATAACGTATTCAACGTGCGTCCACGCATGGTCCCGCAGGCGCTCAATGCATTGGGCGCCATGCCATATGATGAGGATTCCGCCCAGATCCCCATGTATGGCGGGTATTATTATGGCCGTCTCAACGCCAACTTCTGATCCTCTCCAACAGTTGAAGTCCGGATACCCGTGGCTGATGCCATGGGTATTTTACTGATGATGGACATAAGCCCTGCCGCTTTCTGCGGCAGGCCCCTCATATCCGCTTACATTGTTCCCGGCCCAAATCCGTCCGGGCAATGAAGCCAGGCTCATTATGGTTGTTGTTATGGGAATTTTCTGGTGACAAATGCTCATCCGCGCAAAGCGCCCACGCGCAGGCAACTTTTAACCCGCATTGGCACACTCGCCGGTAGTGCCGCCCTGTATCAGGCCATGACTTCCATGGGACACGCGCAGGGCACTGATTTTACATCTCCCCCCGTCCTGTCTGGTACGAAGCCCGGCACACGTGTGCTGGTTCTGGGGGCGGGACTTGCGGGCATGCTTGCCGCTTATGAACTGCGCAAGGCAGGCTATCATGTGCAGGTTCTGGAATTCCAGAACCGGGCCGGTGGCCGCAATATCAGCCTGCGTGGGGGCGATACCGTAACCGAACTGGGTGGTGCGACCCAGAAGGTCGGCTTCGCATCCGGCAATTACACCAATCCCGGTCCCTGGCGTATTCCCTACCATCACCAGGGATTGCTGCATTACTGCCGCGAATTCGGGGTGGAACTGGAACCATTTGTGGAACTGAACCACAATTCATGCTCCATTCGAGCCGGGCGTTTGATGGCAAACCGGTCCGGTACCGGGAATTCGCCTCGGATTTCCATGGCTTTACGGCGGAACTGCTGGGCAAGGCGATTGACCAGCACAAGCTTGATGACATGATCTCGGCCGATGAACATGAACATGTCATGACCGCCATGCGGCAGTGGGGCAGTCTCGATACCAGGCTGAATTACACCAGGGGCACCATCAGTTCCGAAACCCGTGGCTACGAAAAGGCACCGGGTGGCGGCATAAATGGCGCGCCCGTTCCGTCCGCGCCATTTGCCCGCACGGATGTCATGCGCTCCGGCCTGTGGACGTGGCTTGCCTTCCATGAACGTCTCGACATGCAGACCACCATGTTCCAGCCGGTGGGTGGCATGGACATGATCGGCAAGGGCTTCAACCGGCAGGTGCATGACCTGATTACGCTGAACTGCAAGGTCACCGCGATCCATCAGGACGACAAGGGTGTAAAGGTTACCTATAACGATATGGCCCATGGCGGCGCCGTGCGTGAGGCGCAGGCCGATTACTGCGTATGCACCATCCGCTTCCCATCCTGTCGCAACTCGATGTGCAGGTCGGTGCGCCGCTCAAATCCGCGATCATGGCCGTGCCCTATGCCTCCTCCGTCAAGCTGGGGCTGGAATTCAAGCGTCGGTTCTGGGAGGAGGACGAACAGATTTACGGTGGCATCAGCTTTACTGACCAGCCGATCAGCCAGATTTCCTATCCCAGCCATGGCTATTTCTCCCGCGGGCCCGCGGTGCTGCTGGGGGGTACATGTTCGGTCCGGCAGCGTACGATTTTGCAGGCATGACTCCGCAAGAGCGGATCGAACATGCCCTGGCACAGGGTGAGGTCATCCACAGGCAGTACCGCAAGGAGTTCTCCAACGGGGTCAGTTTTGCATGGAGCCGTGTGCCCTGGGTCATGGGGTGCTGCTCGATGTGGAATGAGCAGACCCGCAAGAGCCATTACAAGGCCCTGTGTACGATGGATAACCGCGTCGTACTGGCTGGCGAACATGCCTCCTATGTAGGTTGCTGGCAGGAAGGGGCCATCCTTTCCGCGCTGGATGCCATAACCCAACTGCACCGGCGCGCGCAGGGAGCCAGCTAATGCGCAAGATCCTTTTCATATCCGTTTTTGCCGCCCTGCCACTTCTGGTCCATTCCGATCCCGCGCAGGCGGATAGCGCCAGTTCGATTGTCGGTGAGGTCCAGCCCCTGAACACGGGCGAGGACGTATATCGTCATGTCTGCCAGGGTTGTCACATGCCCGATGGCAAGGGAGCGACCGGGGCTGGCGCGCAGTTCCCGGCCTTTGCCGGCAATACCAAACTGCAGAGCGGTGCCTATCCGGTCTATGTAATCATGAACGGATATGGCGGCATGCCATGGTTTTCAGGTACGCTGAAAGATGACCAGATTGCCAATGTGGTGAATTACATCCGCACGCATTTTGGCAATCATTACACGGATGCCATAACACCGGCCGATGTCGCCGCCCAGCGACCCGCCGCACCACCGCAGGAGCAGTAAGCAGATGTTCGACCTTAAAAAGACAGTTGCGGGCCTCATCATCATAACGGGCATGGTAGGGGCGCTTCCTGCCTGTGCGGATGATGGCGTTGTGCGCCATTCCGAAGGGCGGTTCCCCATTGCCTCCGCCATCGAGGTTCCGGCCGGGGCAAACACCATCTACCTCAGCGGCATGGGTGCGCCGGTACAGGACAGGAAAGCGGATCCGCATAACATTGCCGCCTATGGGGACACGCAGGCGCAGACCTTTGCGACCCTGCAGCGTATTCAGGATGAACTGAAAAAATTGGGTCTGGGCATGGGCGACGTAGTGCAGATGCACATCTACATGGCCGATGACCCTGGGCTGGGCAAGCTGGATTTTGATGGCATGATGAAAGCCTATACCCAGTTTTTCGGCACGGCAAAACAGCCGAACCTGCCGGTCCGTTCCGCTGTTGGTGTTGCGCATCTGGCCAATCCGGGCTGGCTGGTAGAAATCGAGGTCACCGCTGTACGTATGCCTACGAAGTAACACACGGTCATGGCCCCTGCTCATCTGCGGCGCAAATTTCCATCCGGCCACGCAAAGGAACGTGGTTATGCCGCTGGCAGGAAGATCACCGGTCGCAAGCGGTACATTGCCGTCGATACGGATGGCCGACGGCTTCTGGTCGGACCTGGATAATACGGGAGAACAGATGATCCCGGATGCCATCCGTAAACGCTGGCCGTGGATGAAGCATCCGTTCGCAGATGAGGCCTATGATCGCCTGCAGTTGATGGACAGGACCACTTTTTCCAAATTCACGGCCGAGATCATCCGTAAATTTCCAAAAGGGCTCCCGAAGGACGGTTTTCACTACGAAAAGGGAGACTTGCGGAGAACGATCGCGTTGGCAACACCGATGGCGGAAAGCACCCCGGCAATACTCTCATGGCCGCCCGTGCCTTTACCGAAATATACACAGGCTGCCATGTCACCAGCAGAACACCAAGATCAAGCGCGATCTGGAGCAACGAAGAAACAAAATCGTCCCGAACGCCCGATTGAAAACAGGATGACAGAAGATGGAGGGAATTCGGGCGCAAAGATAGAACCCATGCAGAATCACGACAGGCAGGGGCAAACCGAAAGCGACAGGACGCTTTACAATCAGTATCCTCGCACGAAAACGCAGGGAGACGTCTTCCATCTCCCTGTGCCCGGACCACACACATCGGTAAAATGTCTGTCTGGGCATCAAACGTATCTGTTATGCCGGAAACAGGAGCACGGGCGTTTCAGGAGAATTTTTCTCCAACCATTTCCTCGCTTTTTGCCCACAGCGCCTCGGCGTGCGCAGGATTGAGCGCGTAGGCCCGCACACCTTCACTGACCAGACTGATCGGCTGGTCATCGGGCACGACCGGGCTTACGTGGCAGTCTTCACAGTAATGGCCGCCGACCGCGTCAGCAGCCCCCACTACACCTGCCCAAACTGCCGTGGCCGCCCCCTGTGGAATGGTCTTGAACTGGAACGGCGGTTTGCCTTCAGCCGCAGCCTGTTCATTGATCCGCGCCACCATCGCCTCAATGCCGCCTGCTGGCATGTAACGTGTCAGTTCGGTCAAGATCCCCCCCGGATGCACCGCTGTTGCGCGCACGCCGCGCGTGCGATGCCGTGCATCAAAGGCGACGGCAAACAGGATGTTGGCTGTCTTGGACCGCCCATAGGCGATGAACGGATCATACGCCGTATGCTCGAAATTCGGGTCTTTCAGGTCAACATCCGCAAAACGATGTCCGGCCGAGGACACGTTCACCAACCGTGCGCCGGTGCGCATCAATCCCGCGATCCGATTGACGAGGACGAAGTGCCCCAGATGATTGGTGCCGAACTGCGTTTCGAACCCGTCCTTGGTATGACCGAACGGCGTAGCATCACACCCGCATTGGCGATCACCAGATCGAACGGAAGCCCGGTTGCGTTCAACTGATCGGCGCAGGCGCGGACACTGGCAAGATCAGCCAGGTCCAGGGCGACCAGTTCGAAGCTTCCGCCCCCACGCGCCGCATCCGCACGGACCTGCGTGGTGGCATGCTCTGCTTTTTCCAGATTGCGCGCGGCCCCCACCACATGGGCACCATGGGCAGCAAGGGCACGCGCGGTTTCAACGCCCAGACCGGCGGAGACGCCGGTTACAAGAACACGTTTGCCCTTCAGCGATACGCTGGAGAGGACATCTTCCGTTGTCGAGCTTGCGCCAAAAGTCTGTGTCATGGGGGAAACTCCCTGAAAGGATGCATCCGTTTTTTGCCGAAATGGCATTAAGGATGTTATATGGAGTGTAGCTCCGCTTGATATATGCGGAGGATTGCTCCGCTTAGCAAGAGGAAAACCGGTGACCGACGAAAAAAAGCCGCGCCGCCGACCACGCAGCGATGGACAGCGCAACAGGGAAACTCTCCTGAAAGTAGCCAAGGCCGCGTTCACGGCAGGGGAAGTCGATATCCCTCTGGATGAAGTCGCCCGCCATGCTGGCGTCGGAATCGGAACGCTTTACCGCCATTTTCCCAATCGCGATGCGCTGATCGAGGCGGTCTATCGCGCCGAACTGGACCGCCTTGCCGACGCCGCACCGGTCCTTGCCGCCCAATACCCGCCGGTAGAGGCGCTGCGTGCATGGATGCGGCTGTTCGTGGATTACATCGCCGCCAAGCAGGTCATCGCCCCTGCCCTCAATGGACTGGTCGGAGGAACGAGCGCACTTTATGCCCAGTCCGGCACGGTTCTCCAGAACGCGATCGACGGACTTGTGGCGGCTGCCGTCGCGAATGGCGACATCAATGCGGATATCGAACCACTCGACCTGCTCCGTGCCCTCGCGGGCGTTTCGAACTATGCGGCTGGCCCCGGTTGGGAAACCAGTGCGAAACGCCTGATCGATATTCTCATTGCCGGATCACGGGCATTAGCATTGTAATACATGAAGAGTATGATCGAGCATAAAATCAGGGTAGTTCAGACCCGACGTATCGTCATGCGCTATGACAGGACGAGGAAGTCTTGCCCCGCCTGTTCGCCATATCCCCTATCAAGCCAATGAGACGCTTGGCGTTCTGTCAAGGATGTTCTGCCCTGCTGATCTGTGGAGTATCTGCCAAGACTGCGTGAATCTATGCTAGCAGCCTGTCGGGTTGGCCATTTTGAGGGTCATAAGGCCGAGGCTAACCCGGTTCATGCTACCTGAAGCCGTGCCATTCTTTTGCAGTTATATGCGAGTGCGACGAGGGTCCATTCGGTCGTGACCTTTGCAAGGCCACGCAAGCTGAATCTTCTGAATCCCATAATGCTTTTGATAATTCCAAAGACCGGCTCGACGGTCTGTTTGCGTTGTCTGTAAAGATCTCCGGCTTCTGTGATTTCCGGCCTGTCCTTCATGGCGCGCCGCCAGGGTTCGGTTATCCGGCGTGGCTCCCTTTCTTCGGGCCGGGGCCGGGAATCGTAAGGTCGGCGGGCACAGGGCCGTTCAATGGTGGCCAGAGGATCAATGCCCCTTTTCCGCAGTTTCCGGATCGCCTGTCCGCCAGCGTAACCGGTGCCGGCGAGCACCGTCTCCGGGAGACCGGTCAAACGGGATGAAGCTGTTCATCATACCACCTTACAACCTTCCCCCTTCACAGGGTAATCTAACCCGGCAGGCTGCCAGCACTACAGTTGCATTTTATGACGTGAATGAGCATGGATTTTCAGTCATCAGTGTCGCAATGTACGGTTTTCGCCTTCGCTACGACAGATTCAAGTGTTGCGAAAGCCGAGGGAACGGGAACGCTTTCAGCCGGGGAAGACGGAGAACGCGCATAAGCCGGACATAATGTGAGAGAGAGTGCCAATATGAGGAAACGCCATCACATAGGTTTACTCCGAATAGAACTTGAACTCCCGTTCTGGAACATTGTAAATACGCACGCGCCTCCAGTCTTTTGCCCAACGTAGAACATAATTCCAGGTTGGTCTTCCACTTCGGTCTCGAACGCCATCGACTGCTTCCAGTCCACCGCCGATGTCAAATCCATGAAAATTCGTATCTCTTTCTTTTGGCATTCTGAGCGGTGAATAGAAAAGAATCGCGCCATGGCTGCTATGAACCGGAATAAGATGGGCGTGCTTTAGGCTCAGGTAATGGTGTTAGCACTACATTTGCAGTTCATTTTGTTCTTCAATTGCTCATAGAACCAATGTTGGCAGGAAGGCTCGAATTTCAGGCGGTTTACGTCGTGAAAGGCCCTAAATTCTTTACCTTTTCGGCCCGGAAAACGAATTGCAACTGTAGTGTTAGATCCTGTCTGGAAAATCATGGATGAGCGTTTCTGCGCATGAGACTGACCCCCATGCAACGAGAATCATGGCCTTTGATACGTCGATGCGACGCTCGTAATCCCAGCCCAGACGCCGCCATCTGGTCATCCAGCCGAAGGTTCGTTCTACGACCTATCGGCGCGGCAGCACCTCAAAGCCTCTGGCACCCTCGCGACGGCGGATGATCTCAAGGACGAAGTCGAGATAAGCCGCCTTGTCCATGAGCCTGAGCCGATCGTAGACGCCATCGGCGAACAGGTGTTCACCCAGGGCCAGCATTTGCAGCTAGTATCCAGGATCATCTGGACACCTGCACTGCCCGAGATATCGACAGAGGTAAGATTGATCATCAACAGGCGTCCGTCCGTATTGACGGCAATGTGGCGATTGCGGCCGACGACCTTCTTGCCAGCGTCGTAACCTCTTGTTTTCGCGTGAAGCGCCTTGATGCTCTGGCTGTCGATCACCGCTACCGTAGGTCTGGTGTCGCGGCCTGCCTGAGCCCGGTCCATCATCAGTTCCACGTCATGGATGGTCTGGAACAGGAAGCGTCGAGCCAGTTCGCGAAACCAGCCGTAAACAGTCCGCCAGTGCCCGAAGTGGATCGGCAGCATCCGCCAGCCACAGCCTGAACGCACCAGATAGCGCACCGCGTTGATCACCTCGCGGAACTCAATTTCGCGCGGCCTTCCACGCCGTCCGGGGTGCGGCATCAAAGGCGCGATCCGCTCCCATTCCTCGTCCGTCATGTCAGACGGATAGCGTTTCGTCTTGCGGGTGATCCTGGCCATCCGGCCCCTCTGCTCTGGCGTCCACATCCAAAGCTTGAATCATATCTCGCCGATGTTCCAAACAGGTTCTTAGACCCAAGCACCAACAGAAGCTGCGTGCGCCAACATGGCTATAGTCAGGGGCTTAGGATTTGCCTTAGGACGCTTTCTATTCAGAAAGCCGAATAGCAGTGCGCCTATGATTCCTTCACCCTCTTCTGGGAAATATTTTTCGAAATCAAAATTTTGAGCGCTTACATCAAAGCGCTCAAAATAACGGCACATGAGCTTCTCAGCGTCATCGCTGTGCATACGAAGATCGCCTCGCAGTGTCGTATTTTCTGTCAATTCGCGGGGTTTCGGGCCGGGAACTTGCTCAGAGATAAATGACAAGATTTCAGATAGTGCGTCTTCGTAAGATTTTACCATGCTATTTAATCCTCCGGCTTGACCAAAGTGTTATAGCGCCTAACTGATTTCAATAACGTCCTTCGTCATGACGACATAGCCAACGAATGGGATGGTTCAGCCTACCCATGCTCCTTGTAGCGCGCCAACAGGTTTGGAACTGCGGGACAGAAGAAATGGAAAGGGCGGAGCACAGAACCGTCCCGCGCGTTCGTGGCCGCGTGGACGGACAGGCAGGAAGCTGGGTTT
>NZ_BAIO01000024.1 GCF_000613305.1 Komagataeibacter kakiaceti JCM 25156 | reverse complement strand
GGTGTGCGGGATCAGTCAGGCAGGTCCACCATGGCCTCCGTGGGCCTGACGTGTTCGTCGGATGGGGGTTCAGTCTGGTCAAAGCGGCTGTAATCAACGGTAATCCGCCCATCCGGCCCGGCGTTTATGATATCCACGAAACGGTGATTATACAGCATACGGTCAAATCCGTAAGCCGAACGTGCGAACACGCTCTGGCCGGAGGCTTCGTCCGTTCCGGTCAGGCTGACGATGATTTCCGCCTCCTCCGCCGAAAGGTCATGTTCCGTCAGGCCATAAAGCGGGCTGTGTTCGTTGATGACATGGCTGGGCGTGCAGGCGAAGCGCAGCACGGGAATATGGGCCTGTTGCAGGGGCAGCGGATCGAACTGCCGCACCACCCGCCCGCCTGGCGTGCGGATCAGCCGCGCAAGGGCGAATTCCACATCCACCGACAGGATCGGGCTGCGCCTGCAGTTCGCGATGCGGATATCGAGATGAAACTGGTTGCCTTCCGCCAGGATCAGGGCCTTGTGGCTGAACATCACCCGCGCGCGCGGCGCGAAAACGCGCGAAGATCAGCCCGTGGCCAGGGCGTTGATCATCATGCCGCCCAGCACCTCCACCGTGGCGAGCAGGTTGGCGGTGCGGCTGATGGGGGTCATGCCGCCATAACCGACGGTGGACAGTGTCTGCACGCTGAAAAAGAAATAATCGGCAAAGCTGTCGGGGTGCGCGCCGCTTATGCCCCTGCCATCGGCCATGTAGAGCAGGGCGAAGATCAGGTTGACGCCCACATAGAGTATCAGGGAGCCATAGAAGAACGTGCGCCACGGGGCGGTCAGCGCATGGTGGTAGAAGTCCGACCAGATCCGGTCCACCTGGCCCACGCGGATGATGGCGTCATGCCCGCGATCTTCCAGCCGGTGGGCATGGCTCGCCCCCAGCCGCGATGCCGGGTCGGGACTGTCAGGGGGGTGGGGAGGCGCGGCGTTCTGGGCCATGGCGTTCGGGTCCGCACATCATGTGGCATCGGGATCGGCTGGTTTGACAAAGTTTGTAATATTACAGCCATTCCGGCGGGGCAATGTCTGCCGTGATGGACAGGGCCGTGCGGGATTTGCATATCCATGCTCATCTGGCTGGCAGGAGGCACCACATGACAGAACTGACCCCCGAACGGATGGAACACATGGCCACCACGCTGGAGGGGAGTGGCCGCTACCGTGTCCTGCGCCCGCTTGCGGCGCGGGTGCTGGACGCTATCCACCCGAACCCGGCACGCGGCTTGGCATGTTCCTTGATCTTGAAACCACGGGGCTCAGCGCCACGAAGGATGAAATCATCGAATTCGGGATCGTACCATTCGTCTATACGCTGGAGGGGCGGATTCTGGGCACTCTGGAGCCTTTCAGCCGCCTGCGGGAACCGTCATGCCCCATCCCCGCGCAGATTACGGCGCTGACCGGCATCACCCCTGAAATGGTGGCCGGGCAGTCCGTCACACCCGAGGAGGTGGCGGGTTTTGTCGCGCCAGCTTCTCTTATTATCGCACATAATGCAGCTTTTGACCGCAAGTTCGCGGAGCGTTTCAGCCCCGTCTTCACCACCAAGCCATGGGCCTGCTCCATGCGGGATGTGGACTGGGCGGCGGAGGGGTATGAGGGGCGCAAACTGTCCTATCTGGGCATGCAGGCGGGGTTCTGGTTTGACGGGCACCGCGCGACGGATGACTGCCAGGCCGGCATCGCCATTCTTGACCGAACGCTGCCGGTGTCCGGCCGCCCGGCGCTGGCGGCCCTGCTGGAGAACGCGCGGCAGATACGCTGCCGCATCTGCTGAAAACGCGCCTTATGAATACAAGGACATGCTGCGCCAGCGTGGCTACCGCTGGAATGACGGGACGGATGGCAACCCGCGCGCCTGGTCCATCTCCCTGCCTGAAGCGGAGGTGGAGGGGGAACTGGCCTTCCTGTCGGCGGAGGTGTACGCCCGCCCCGTTGAACTGCCCGTAACCCGCATTACGCCATGGGACCGCTTTTCCACCCGGTGTTAGAAGCTGTTTGAAGTAAAATATTGATATAAAACAATAAAAGTTTTCGGGTGCCGCCTTTTTTCAAAAAGGCGGCGTTCCCTGAAGCTTCCTGATGATCCACGGGATGTTTCATCCCCGGTGGGGAATGTGGCAAAAGCCCCGACCGTGAAAACCCTTTTTTCATATTTCCATGAAACAACATGCGCAGCAGGGGCTCTCGGGCGTGTGGGAATGTGAAAAATGACCAATATCGGCAATGAGTATTTTAATACCGGCAACACGATTACGCAGAGCGGATCCTATACGCTGGCCCCGGTCGCCATTCTGGGTGTTGCGGGAAATGCCGGGGTCGATGTCACATCAACCGATGGCAGTCCGGTTACGGCAAGCATTTCCCTCAACGGGCTGCTTGACACGCCGATTACGGCGCTCAGCACCTATACCGTTACGGCGGAAAAGAACACCTATGTCACGGTCTCGACCGGCACCGTGGCCCTGGGCACCGCGGTTGTGGTGAATGCGGATGGCGGCAGCGCCAACATGGCGGGGGGGCTGCTGACGGCGGTGTCCGGACTGACGGTCAATATCTCCAATGGCGGCACGTTTGACGGTAACGGCATGATTTCTGCCGCCAGCGGGCTGACGCTCAATTTCCAGGGCGGCGGCGGCACACTGAACCTTGTGGGTTCCAGTGACGGGCTGGCGCTGCTGGACGGCGCCAGTATAAACGGGTTTGGCGCTGGCGATAACATTATTGTTGAAAGTAACGGCGCAACGGCGACTGTATCCAGCGTAAGCTATGACGATCTGTTTGATACATCCACCATAACATTTTCCAACGGGGATACGCTGGAACTGAACGGGGCGTATCAGGACACGGACCCCGATGCGAGCAATTACCTTGCAACGGTCGCGGATGAAAATGGCGTTGGTACGGTGCTGGTCTGTTTTCTGGCTGGTTCCATGGTCCGTACCGCGCATGGCGAGATCGCCATTGAGGATATCAGGATTGGTGACGAGGTTCTGGCCTTGTGTGACGGGCAGCAGGTCTTTCGCCCCGTAAGCTGGGTCGGCAGGCAGGTGGCCACCGTGCGTCCGGGGCCGTACCCCGATGAAGCCGGTTACCCCGTGCGTATCCTCAAGGACGCCATCGCACAGGGCGTTCCCTACAAGGACATGCTGATTACGCCGGAACACTGCCTTTTTCTGGAGGGGCGTTTCATCCCCGTCCGCATGCTGGTCAATAACCGCAGCATTTATTACGACCTGGGTATTACGTCCTATACTTACTATCATCTGGAAACCGCGTGTCATTCCATCATCACGGTGGATGGCGTCCTGACGGAAAGCCATCTGGATACCGGAAACCGCCATGGTTTCCGGCAGGCCGGGCCGGTTGTGGGCCTGCCGGGGCGGGAAAGGACATGGGCCGGAGATGGCGCCGCGCCGCTGGGCGTTTCGGTGGATTTCGTGAAGCCTGTATTTGACGCCATTGCCGCGCGCGCCCAGGCCAGCACTATCGCACCCCATCCTCCCGCCATGGAAACAACGGTGGATGCCGGCCTGCATCTTGTCACGGATACCGGCGTGACCCTGCGCAGCGTGCATGGCGCCAACGGGTTCGCCTTTTTCATGATCCCGCCCTGTGTCCAGACGGTACGGATCATGTCGCGCACCAGCGGCCGGTCGATACGGTTGGCCCCTATGTGGATGATCGCCGCCATTTTGGTGTTCTGGTGCGCAATATAAAACTGTTTGAGGGGAATGTGGGGCACCCCATTACATCACATCTCGCGCCTGATGCCCCGGATGGCTGGTACGCCAGTGAAAGCCCGACCAGCCGCTGGACGAACGGGCAGGCGCTGCTGGAACTGGGGGCGCGTAATCCGGCCACCATCGGGTTGCTCTGTATGGAAATTCCCGTGTCCGGTCCCTATCCCGTGGTTGTGGAGCCGGATCAGGATCTCGCGCGCCTTACGGCATGAAAACCGACATACAGAATATTTTATTTTTTATTAACGTATTATTTTCAAAACAGGAGAGCAGGCAGTCACTTCGGATATAAAGGGTCGCGGGTTGAAATGAAGCGTTATAACTGCTCGGTTGTCGTATGCGCCAGATGGGAAAAGCCTTATATACTTGAATGGGTCACCTATTATAAATCCATCGGATACGATCACATCTACCTGTACTGCAATGATGACCAGCCAGATGATATTTACAGGGAGATTTTACCCTTTGTCGTCGGCCGGGATCCCTTTGTTACATTCGTGCATTTCACGACGCAGGGCTTCCAGCAGCAGATGTACCTGCATTTCCTGACCAATTACCGGCAGGAAACGGAATGGGTCAGTTTTTTCGATGTGGATGAATTCCTGAACATCCCTGCGTTCCGTGATATTGGTGATCTGGTCACCCATTATCCGGAGGCTGACTGTATCCTGTTTTACTGGATTGTGTTTGGCCATAATGGCCACGAACGCAATCCACCCGGCCCGGTTCTGGAAAATTACAGGAAAAGGGCCGTCGGTGTTAATGAATACACCAAGTATATCTGCCGGACGGATTCCCTGCTGGATGACAAGATTTTCTCACCCGAGGGTTTCGGGTTCTGGCATAACCCCGCCTGGCACGCCTATGGGGAGATAAGGGTTGTGGATGTCCTGCACCGTGAGGTTCCTGATATTCATACCCTTTCCGCCGGGGAAATACAGGTTATTGAAAATACGGCCAGCGTTCATCACTACATGATCAAGTCAAAGGAATATCTGAGGCACCGGATACGGCGTGGAACAACGGGCGCGTTTTCCGGTCAGGTCATATGGGATGAAACGGAAGCGGGCCGGAAAAACGCGGTGGAAGAATCCATGCGCGCATTCAACGCGGCGGAAAATACATCGCTGTGCGACTACTGGAACAATATAGTAAAAAACGCCACGAAAGTCACCGTGCCCGCCCGGATGCCGGGGCGGAACATTTCCCTGAACAAACCATGTGAGCAGAGCAGTATCAGCACATGGTCCATCGGGCGTGATACGCGAACAGACGCGGGCAACGCGGTCAACGGCGTCGTTAATGGGCTTGTGAAATTCCATACGGGGCTTGAGGATAACCCATGGTGGCAGATCGACCTTATGGGATTGTACCGGGTCGAGGACATACTCATTTACAATATCATGGCGCCCACGCGGCAGCGATGCCGCAACATCCGCATGGAATATTCCGGCGATGGCGAGACCTTCCGGTTCGGGTTTGAAAAAAAGGATGACCAGCCCATCGGCAACCTGGCCACGGGGCCGTACCATGTCCATACATCGTTCATGGCCCGTTTTATCCGCCTGACCCTGATCGGGCAGAATTTTTTCCACCTCGATCAGGTTGAGATATATGGCGAGCGGTGTTGAAGCTCCGTTATGCATGGGCGGTTTTTAGCAAAAGCCCTTTGAATAACGGCTTGATGGAAAAGTAATAAAAGTTTTTGGGTGCCGCCTTTTTTCAAAAAGGCGGCGTTTCCCACCGCCCGGTGCGGGCCTGGTCAATGTCCTCATCTTTCCTGCGTGGGGAACAGGATGGGCCGGGTCAGGTTGTCATCAGGGTCGGGGCCATGGGTGTGCGGCGGGGGCACGTCGCCTGTCGCGGGGGCGTTATGCAGCCCGGAATACTGGAGCGGATCGACCGAAAACAGCCTGTTGGGCGCGGGAAGCAGGGCCGCGTCCCATCCACCGCCACAGGCGCGGATCAGCCGACCTGCGCCTGCAGGTAACGTGTCTGGACCTCGACCTGCTGGATGCGGGCGTCAAGCGTGCTGACCTGCGCGATCAGCACATCCAGATAGCTTGCAAGACCCCCCTTGTACAGGTTCATCGTAATATCCTGCGTCTGGCTGGCGGCCCCCACGGCGGCGCGCAGGCGGCTGTTCTCACTATCCAGCCGGTTGGTGCGGGACAGTCCGTCCTCCACATCACGGAAGGCGGTCAGCACCGTCATGCGGTAGTGGTCGCGTGTTTCACGGTAGGCGGACCAGCTCTGTTGCAGTTCGGCCCGGCGCAGGCCGCCCTCGAACACGGGCATGGTCACCGTGGCGCCATAGGTCCACATGCTGTTGGCAAGGTTGGCCAGATTGAAGCCGTTGTCACTGAACCCGCCATCCATGTGAAAGGAGACATGCGGATAGAACGATGCCCGTGCGATGCCGATCGCCCGGTTGGCCTGCGCCATCTGGCGTTCCGCCATGGCGACATCGGGCCTGCGCTCCAGCAGTTCCGATGGCAGGCCCGGTTTCAGCGCGAAGCGGTTCGTGTTCAGGTGGCTATCCGCCGGGATGTGGAAGGTCGAAGGGGCGGCGTTGACCAGTACGGCAATGGCATGCTCCATCACCTCGCGCTGGGCCTGGATGTCGAGCAGGTGGGCCTGGGTGGTGTAAAGCTGGTTCTGCGCGCGGGCCACGTCCAGCCGTGACGCCGCCTGATCGATCAGGCGCGTCTGGGTAACGCGAAGGGATTCCTGATAATACCCGATCGACTGGCCATAGATGGCGGCCTGCGCGTCCAGCCCGCGCAGGGTGAAATAATCACTGGCCAGTTCCGACTGGAGGCTGAGGCGCGCATTGGCGTATTCGGCGGCCTGTTCCTGCGCATAATCCTTCTGCAACCGTACGCGGTTGCGGATGGAGGACCAGAAATCCGGCTCCCACGACGCCATGCCGCCATAGAACTCATCTGAATCCGTAATGGGGCCCTTGTAGCGGAACAGCCGCTCGGTCGAGCTTTTGTTGTTGCTGCCGCCAAAGGCGATGCCGAAATGGGGCAGCAGGTCGGCCCGCGCCTCGCTTACGATGGCGCGCGCCTGCATGAAGCGTTCGGATGCCGCCTGCAGGTCGCCGTTATGCTCCGTGGCCTGCGTTTCCAGCGCATCGAGCTGCGGGTCGGCAAAGGTTGTCCACCAGTCGGAACGGATGCTGTCATCCATGGGGTGCGCCACTTCGAACGGGGCCTGCCCCTGCCATGTGACGGGAATGACGTAATGCGGCGTGTGATAGGCGGGCGAGAGATCGCACCCCGCCAGTGACAGCAGCGACAGGACACAGGCCCCGCCCGCGGGCAGGGAACGGCGGATGGGGCGCGCCATCATTCATCGTCCTTTTCAGATACGTCGTTGCTGTACCCGGCCGTGGGCTGGACACATGCACCTTTTCGCCTTCCAGCAGGTCGGCCGGCGGGTTGTCTATGATCCGGTCCGTGGGGGAAAGGCCGGAGAGAACCTGCGTCGCCCCATCGCCCATGCGGCCGACCGTGATGTCGTGGAAATGCGCGATGTCCTGCCCATCCACCACCGCGACCTGCATGCCGTGTTCCTGAAACACCAGCGCCCCGGTGGGAATGCTCTGGTGGCCGCCCTGTTCGGGCGCACTCAGGGTCACGGCGGCAAACGTGCCCGGCCACAGGGCATGATCCGTGTTGTCGATGATGAATTCACTCACACTGGTGCGGGTGTCGGGGTCGTAGCCACCCGATACGGTCAGGAAGCGGGCCTCGAACACCCGGTCGGGAAACTGCGGCACATGCACGCGCGCGCGCAGGCCGGGCTGCAGGATGTAGGACAGGTTTTCGGGAATGGAGACGAACAGGCGCATCTGGTGCGTGTCCGCCACGCTGAACAGTTCACTGGCCCCGCCCGTGGCGTTCAGGTTGCCGCCGCCTTCGTGCACGTAGTCACCCACGTTGATGTCACGTTCCGTCACCACCCATCGAAGGGGGAGACAATGATCTTGAAGCGTTCAAGGGCCGCGTAGCGGTCCAGATTATGGCGCGCCGCTTCCAGATCGGCAGCGGCTGACTTCTCGTTCGCGTCCTGCACCGAGACCGACTGCCCTGATACCGCCTGCGACCTGCCCATGAGCCGCCAGCGCTGGGCGGTGACCACGGCCAGGTCATATTTCGCCTGCGAGGACTGGAGGTCCGCCTGCGCCTGCGCGAACTGGGCATCGAGGCCGGGGGTATTGATTTCAGCCAGCACGTCCCCGCTGGCGACATGCGCGCCATAATCCTTGTACCACATGCGCACATAGCCCGAGACCTGCGGGTAGATCGGCGCCTGGTACCACGCATCGATCGTGCCGGGCAGGTCGAGACTGACCTGACGCGCCTCGGCATGGGGGGAAATGACCATGACATCGGGCACGGCGGCCGCCATCGCGTCGCGGCGCAGCTCGGCGGCGTGATGCACGCGTTCGACCAGCAGGTAGCCACACCACCCCACCAGAAGTGCGGCGGCTCCCATGATTATGGTTCTTGATGATTTCCTGGTTGTCATGGGCTCGTTTCCTCCCGGCTGCGGGACGGGCGGTTGTGCAGGATTGCGTAAACACACGGTACGAACAGGAGCGTGGATACGGTCGCCACCAGCAGGCCGCCAATGACAGCGCGGCCCAGCGGCGCGTTCTGGGAATTGCTCATGGCCATCGGCACCATGCCGATCACCATGGCCAGCGCGGTCATGAGCACGGGGCGGATACGGCCGTACCCGGCCTCCACCGCCGCGCGCAGGGCGTCGCCATGTTCCACGATCCGTTCGCGCGCGAAGGAGACGACAAGGATCGAGTTGGCCGTCGCCGTGCCCATGCACATGATCGCACCCGTCAATGCCGGCACCGACAGGCGCGTATGGGTCAGGAACAGCGCCCACGCGATCCCCGCCAGCGCGCCGGGCAGCGCGGTGATGATGATGAAGGGGTCAAGCCAGGACTGGAAATTGACCACGATCAGCAGGTAGATCAGCATGACCGACACCACCAGGCCGAACACCAGTTCCGTATAGGAATGGCGCATGGTCTCGGTCTGGCCGCGGATCACCACGCGGCGGTGGAAGGCACCATCTTTTCCGTCTCGTGCAGGACGCGGCGCACGCCCGCCGTGACCTGGCCCAGATCGGCTCCCTCGGCGGAGATGTAGATATCGACCTCCGGCATGGAGTTGAAATGCGAGACCTGCCCCGGCGTGCCGGTGGCTGCGACATCGCTGATCCCGCCCAGAAGCTGCATGTGCCGCCCCTGCGGGTCGCCATCGCCCTTGTCGACCGGGATGGTCATGAGGTTGTTGAAATGGGTCAACTGGTCCTGTGACACATAGACGTTGAGCGGGAAGGTGATGCCGGTCTGCGGGTCCAGCCAGTATTGCGGGTCCACCGTCTGGCTGCCTGACAGGGTCATGAGTTCGTTATTGGCCAGATCCGCTTCCGTCATGCCGGTGGCCTGACCGAAGGTGCGGTTGCCCTGCACGAACAGGGTTGGCGTCTTCATGGTCTGCTGGATCGTGACATCCGCCGCGCCGGGCACCTGCCGCAGGCGGTTGACCACCTGCCGGGCATAATCATAGTTGTCGCGCAGGTCGGGGCCGGAAATCTGCACGTCGATGGGGGAAGGCGAGCCGAAGTTCAGGATCCTGGCGGTCAGGTCGGCTGGCTGGAACGTGAAGACCGTGCCGGGAAAATGCGCCGACAGGTCACGGCGCAGCAGGGCGCGGTAGTCCCATACCGGCGTTTCCTCATCCTTCAGCGCGATGGTGATGTCGCAATCCTGCGTGCCGATGGTGGGCGTGGGAATGAACGCCTGGTTATGCGCGCCTTCGGGCAGGCCGCAATTCTCGATCATGGTATCGACCTTGCCGGGGAACAGGGCGTTGATGCGGTCTTCCACCAGCGAGGCCTCGCGCCCCGCCACCTCGATGCGCGTGCCCAGCGGGGCGCGCATGTGCATCTGGAGCGTGCCGGATTTCGTTTCTGGAAAGAAATCACGCCCGGCCATGAAATACAGGCCCGTCGAGCACACCGAAAGCCCGAGGAACACCGCGACAAACCGCTGCCGCCGCGCAATGGCCCGGCGTAGCAGGCCCGCGTACTGTTCCCGGAAGGTGTTGAACCCGCGTTCGAACGCCTGCTGGAAGCGTTCGGGCAGGCGGGTGGGGTACTGCAGCTTATGGACCTGCGGTTCGCAGTGGTGGGAATCCCCATGTCCCGCCACGCTGTGCCCGGCCAGAAGGTATTTGGCCATGGTGGGCACCAGTGTGCGCGACAGGATGAAGGACGCGATCATGGAGAAGATGATGGCCTCCGCCATGGGCATGAACAGCCAGCCCGCCACCCCGCTCAGCCCGAACAGCGGCAGCCAGACGATGCAGATGCAGGTGGTGGCGACAAAGGTGGGAATGACGATCTGGTTCGCCGCGTCGATGATGGCGGGTTCAAGCTGTTTGCCCATTTCCAGATGCGCGTCGATATTCTCGATCATGACCGTGGCGTCATCGACCAGAATGCCCACCGCCAGCGCCAGACCGCCCAGCGTCATGACATTGATGGTCTGCCCCACCCAGTGCAGGCCGATGATGGCGCACAGGATGGCCAGCGGGATGGAGGTGGCGATGATGACGGTCGGCCGCCACGACCCCAGGAACAGCAGCACCACCATGCCGGTCAGGAAGGCGGCGGTGAGCATTTCGCGCACCACGTCGAAAATCGAATCCTTCACGAAGATCGAGGCATCGCCAAGGATGCTGACCTTCACATCCGGCGGCAGCAGCTTCTGTATGCGCGGCAGCAGCGCCTTGGCCCCCGCCACCACGTCCAGCGTCGAGGCGTCGCCACTTTTCATGACCACGATCTCCACGCCCTGCCTGCCCTTGACCAGCACGAGGTTCGTCTGCGGGCGTCCACCCCGATAGACTTCCGCCACGTCATGCACGTAGATCACGGCGTTGCCCACGCGCTTGACCGGAATGTCCCCCAGTTCCTTCATGGAGCGCGGGGTGGCGTTGGTCTGGACCATCCAGTCCGTGGCCGCGATCTTCTGGTCACCCGCGGGCAGGACGATGTTCTGCCCGCGCAGGGCGTTCTGCACATCCATGGCGGACAGGTGATGCGCCTGGAGCTGCTGCTGGTTGAGCGAGACCATGACGAAACTGTCCATGCCGCCATAGGCCTGCGGCACCACGGCCCCCGGCACGGTCACCAGCAGCGGCCGCACCCGGATCATCGCCAGCTTGAACAGGTCGGACGGCGTCTGCCGGTCGGACGTGACCTGAAGGGTCAGCACCGGCACGGACGAGGCGTCAAGGCTCATGACCATGGGGGAGGGGATGTTTTCGGGAAGCTGTTTTATCACCGTCTGTGAAATGGCGGTGACTTCGGCCTCGGCCTTGCCAATATCGGTTCCGGGCTGGAAGTATATGTTGACGATGCCGCGACCGTAATACGAACTGCTTTCCATATGTTCGATGCCCTCGACTGTCGAGGTGACCATCAGTTCGTAATTATAGATGATCCGGCCCGCGAATTCTTCCGGCAGCATGCCGCCATAGGTCCAGACAACGGACACGACCGGAATGCGGATGTTGGGGAATACATCGGTTGGCGTACGGAATACCGACATGATGCCAAAGACCACGATCAGGATCGATAGCACCACGAAAGTATAGGGCCGACGCAGCGCGGTGACTACGATGGCATTCATGGGATGGGTGTTTCCCTATGTTATGATAACCATACCCCGAGCATGGGTCGGAAGTATATGTGCGCTATATTGCGGTTGGTTACATTAATACGGCGCATTACTGCGGGATGTTTACAGAAGGCGGGTCATGTTGACTGGAAAGAGCATGGTAAACCACTCCGGCACGATGGGTGGCAGCATGCCGGCAGGGAGTCATGTGGCATCTGCATGGGTGACAGATAGCGTGTTTTTTTACAAAGTATGAACGGATAATATTTAAAATAATTTTTCATTACATGCGATGTAGTGGATAATTACATGCGCTTAATAAAGTAATTTTTAAGGAATCTTTTGGCGGCCTTCCCCATAAACGCCACAATACGTGTCGCGACCGGGCCGCATGGCGGGGTCAGCTTATTGCGATTGGCGGTGGCCGCGTGTTCTCCCGTATGATTGCGTACGGTAACCACGCGCTGTGGTGCCATCCGGCCCGGTTCTTCGGTCTGGTGTATGGATCGGGAATGGGACCGGCAGTATGGAAGCCAGTACAGGCGGTGTGGGGACCGCCACGGACAGGCCACGGGCAACGGGCGGGTGGCGCGGGCGGGTGCGCGACATTGTGGCGGGCGTCTCCCTTGCGTCAATGAACATTCCGCAGGTGCTGGGCTACACCCGCATCGCGGCCATGCCCGCCGTGACCGGGCTGTACACGGTCCTGCTGCCACTGGTGGCGTTCGCGTGTTTCGGGGCTTCGCGGCATCTGGTCGTCGCGGCGGATTCCGCGACCGCCGCCATTTTTCCAGCGCGCTGGGGCGCATGGCCCCGCCGGGCAGCCCGCATTACATGGCGCTGGTCAGCATGGTGGCCCTGCTCAGCGCAGGTTCCTGCTGGTGGCGCGCCTGTTCCGGCTGGGGTTTCTGGCGGATTTCCTGTCCCGCACCGTGCTGGTCGGTTTCATGGCCGGGGTGGGCATACAGGTGGCGCTGGCCATGACGCGCGACATGCTGGGCGTGGCCACCACGGCGCATAACCCGGTGCTGCAACTGTTCCAGACCCTTGCCCACCTGCCACGGGCCAGCGTGCCGACCATGGCGCTGTCCGGCTGCGTGGTGGGGCTGATCATGGCGGGGGACCGGCTGGCCCCCCGCGCGCCGCTGGCGCTGGTGACGGTTGTGGGCGCGATCGTGGCCAGCATGACCCTTGGCCTGACACGCTACGGGATCGAGACCATCGGCCCGATCGAAAGCGGCCTGCCGCATCTGCGCCTGCCGGATGTTTCATGGAACGACATGCTGGCGCTGCTGCCGGTCAGCACGTCGTGCGTGTTTGTCATCATCGCGCAGAGTGCCGCGACATCACGCGCCTTCGCCCTGCGTTTTCATGACAGGATGAATGACAACGCGGACATACTCGGCCTGTGCGCGGCGCATGCTGTGGCCGGGCTGAGCGGCACCTTTACCGTCAACGGCAGCCCGACCCAGACCGCCATGGCCGTCCGCGCGGGCGCGCGCAGCCAGCTGGCGCAGCTGACCTTCGCCGCCGTCACGATGTTTGTCCTGCTGTTCCTGACGGCCCCCCTGCATTACCTGCCGCGCTGCGTGCTGGCCTCCATCGTGTTTACCGTGGCGGTGGGCATGATCGACGTGCGGGCCCTGCGGGCCATCAGGCGTGAAAGCCCCGGCGAGTACGGCCTGGCGCTGGTGACCGCCGCCGCCGTGGTCGGCATTGGCGTGGAGCAGGGCATTTTCCTGGCCATCGCGCTGTCCCTGTTCCGCCACGTCCGCCACAGCTACGAACCCCATACCATGATCCTGTGCTACGACGCCCGTTCCGGCCTGCTGGAGCCCGAACCGGTCGCGCCGGGGCGGCAGACCGCGCCGGGGCTGGTTGTCTACCGTTTCTGCGCGGATCTGTTCTATGCCAATTCCGCGCGTTTTGTGGCCGATATACGCCTGCTGGCCGGGCAGGGGGCCGTGCCGGTGGCCTGCCTTGTGATCGACGCCAGCGCGATCACGGATGTTGATTTCTCGGCGGCAAGCGACCTGCGCGACCTGTTCGGGGAACTGGCGCGGCGCAATGTCAGCGTGATCTTTGGCCGGGTCAGCCCGTACCTGCGGGCGGATATGGACCGTCACCGCATTACCCCGGTCGTGGGCGCACGGAATATCCATGCCCAGCTTCACACCGCCATCGCCGCCGCGCGGGAGATCGTGGGCGCCCGGCACGACTGACGGGGCGCAGGGCGGGGTTTCAGGGGCGTATGTGGGCAATCACCTTCAGCGCGCCCACAAGGCGTCTGGTCCCGCCGTCATGCCCGTGTTGCCAGGTCGGGTCGCGCAATATGACGCGGGCCATGGCCTGCGCATTGGCGTCGTGGGCCTTCCATGCCCGCAGGAAGGTCCGCAGCCTGCGTTCCAGCCACCCGGGCAGGGTGCCGGAGCGGACCAGATTCCTTATGGCGATGATTTCGGTTCCGACCGTCATGGCGTTGAGCCGCATCTGGATATGCGCCAGCACGACGGCGCGCGATACACCCTGTGCGTTGCGTACGGAGCGGACCATGCTCTCGGCGTTTTCCAGCAGCCATTGATAGGCGGAAAGCGGATTGCGCGGATCGGCCAGCGCCGCGAGCCGCCGCTGTGTCCACGCTTCGGTCCGCTGGATGTGCGAATCAGGCCGGAACGGCAGGACCAGCCGGAAGGTCCACCACGCGAACAGCACCGCGCCCAGAAAGGCGGAGGTGCCGTTGAAAAACGCCACCTCGTCATACCGCGCCTGATTGGCCGGGCCGATCAGCACCGGCAGGAACATATTGAATGAAAAGGCGTACCCCGCCGTGGCGGGCGTGCGCGCCGCCAGCCCGCCTATGGTCATGGGAATGAGCATCAGCAGCACCAGTATTTCCGGTGCGGTAACGGCGGGCATGACCAGCAGCACGAACACGGCGGCCACGACCGCGCACCACACCGCGCCCTTGAAAAACGGGCTGGAGGCCAGAAGCGGGTTTTCCCGCGTCGCCAGCAGTCCGTACACAAGGGATACGAACGACACGAACGCCGCCCCCGTGGGCCACCCCGTCACTTCCCACAGCAGCCATGCGCCCAGAATGCCCGCGGCGGCCCGGATTCCGTTTTCGGCCGCCTCCACCGCCAGCCGGCGTGAGCGCAGGGTAAAGCGGAACCTGTCCCCCGCAACCGGGGTCTCGCATGTCAGGATATGGTTGCGCGCCGCCTCCAGGTCGGACGTGATGGCGCCTGGGAACCTTCCTCCGCCACCGCGCCCGCA
>NZ_BAIO01000025.1 GCF_000613305.1 Komagataeibacter kakiaceti JCM 25156 | reverse complement strand
TCGCCCGTTTGCAGATTCGGGGCGTTATCCAGAAAATCGGCGGTGGGAATGAAGAACAGCACGCCCGTAACGGCGGTGCTGACATCAAGCAGCCTGTCGTAATTGCCGGGCGGCTTGCCGATGAACATGTTGCGCAGCATCTGCTCCGTGCGCGCGGGGGAGCGCGCATAGCCGATGAAGTAGGTGCCGAACTCCCCCTTGCCCACTTCGCCAAAGGGCATGTTGTCGCGCACGATCTGGAGCTGCTGGCCGTTTTCCTCGATGTTGGTGAGGACATTATGGGCGTAGCTGGGCTTGGCCGCATCCGCCAGTTCAATGTCCGACACTTTCCTGCGGCCGATGATGTGTTCCTGCACTTCGGTCGGGATGGCGTCCCATTTCTTCAGGTCATGCAGGTATTTCTGCACGATGACATAACTGCCACCGGCAAAGGCGGGGTCTTCATCCCCGATGATCGTGGACTCACGCGCCACCTGTCCCGACGGGTTCTCGGTCCCGTCCACGAAGCCGAGCAGGTCGCGCGCGTCGAAATACTTGAATCCGTGGACTTCATCCACGATCTCCGCCGCCCCCTCCAGCCGGGAGACGATGGCCGTGGCCAGTTCGAAGCACAGGTCCATCCGTGTCGCGCGGATATGGAAAAGCAGGTCGCCCGGTGTTGCGGGGGCATGGTGCACGCCCCGGATCTCCGCGAACGGATGGAGTTCGCTGGGGCGCGGGGTGCCAAAAAGTTGATCCCAGGCGTTCGAACCGATGCCGGTAATGCAACTTAACCTTCCATCGGGGATACGGAACCCGACACCACGTACCAGAGAGGAGAGATCCCCCAGCAGCCCCCGGACCTGCGTGCTGGCCGATGTGTCCGTATTCAGCGTGGCAACAAGAAAAACCGCAGCCTGGGTCAGTTTCGTATCAACGGGTTGAGATGTGGCCAACGGACTGAAACTCCTGCAGGTGACGTTCGCACAAGGTAGAGAGGCGTCCAGCATAGGCGCATGATTATCCGTGGCAAGATAATGCAGACAGGAAAATAACCGGCCCCATCACAAATCCATCACCGTGATAACCGGCATGCATAATATTATAAGCAGAAGGTCTTGGACGCATGGCGGCAGGCCAGCCTAGCAAGGGCCGTGGACAGCCGGGGCATGTCTGGCAGGCAGGATATGGTCGCGGCGGCATGCGTGGCCGGAAAGCCCGCCACGGTATCGATTTCCGATGACTGTCGTGTGGCGGAAACGCCAGTGTCCCGCCTTTGGGAAAGTATAGATGTACACTGCTCATGATCTTGCGCTGGTTCTTGCGCGCTTTCAGTTCGCCTTTACCGTGGGCGTCCATATTGTCTTTCCGGCTTTCTCGATCGGGCTGGCGGCCTATCTCGCCGTTCTGGAGGGGCTGTGGCTGAAGACCGACCGCCAGGTTTTTCTTGACCTGTACCGTTACTGGATCAAGGCGTTTTCGATCGTCTTTGGCATGGGTGTCGTCTCCGGACTGGTCATGTCCTATGAATTCGGCACGAACTGGGCGGTCTTTTCCCGCAAGGCCGGACCGATTACCGGCGTGCTCCTGTCCTATGAGGTGATGACCGCCTTCTTTCTGGAGGCGGGATTTCTCGGCGTCATGCTGTTCGGCATGAACAGGGTCGGGCGTGGGCTGCATTTTGCCGCGACCTGCTGTGTCTCGGTTGGCACGCTGATTTCCATGACATGGATTCTGGCGTCGAATTCATGGATGCAGACCCCGCGCGGCTATACGATCGACCCGGCCACGGGGCGCTTCCTGCCCGCTGACTGGCTGGCCATCATTTTCAATCCGTCCTTTCCGTTCCGGCTGGTCCATATGGGGCTGGCGGCCTTCCTGTCCGTCGCGTTTGTCGTGGGTGCCACGGGGGCATGGCATATGCTCCGGGCGCGCCGGGAGGGAAGGGGCGCAAGCGAGCCGGTCCGGGTCATGTTTTCCATGGCCATGTGGATGGCGGCCCTTGTCGCGCCCGTGCAGATTCTGGCCGGTGACGCCCATGGCCTGAACACGCTGAAATACCAGCCGGTCAAGATCGCCGCGATGGAAGGGGACTGGGAAACCGAGGGACGGGCCGCCGAACTGCTGTTTGGCATCCCGAACATGAAAACGGAACGGACGGATTACGCTGTAAGGATCCCGCTTCTGGGCTCGCTGATCCTGACGCACAGCCTTGATGGAAAGGTGCCGGGCATGAAGGACTTTCCGCGCGATCAGCGGCCGCCTTCACCGGTCATATTCTTTTCTTTCCGGATCATGGTTGCGTTGGGCGTGCTGATGATGCTGGTCGGATTCTGGTCGCTGTGGCTGCGGCGGGCGGGCGCGCTGTTCACCACGCCCGTTTTCCACCGCGTGATCCTGTGCATGGCGCCCGCTGGTTTCCTGGCGCTGCTGTGCGGCTGGGTCACGACCGAGGTGGGGCGTCAGCCATGGACCGTCTATGGCCTGCTCAGAACGTCCGACAGCGTATCACCCATTGTCCTGTCCAGCATGGCGGTGACGATAACGGCCTTCGTGGTCGTGTATGTGATCGTGTTCGGATCGGGGCTGGGCATTCTGGTCCGTCTTCTGGGCCATGCCCCGCAGGAAGGTGAGCCGACCACCAGCCCGCGCATGCCTCGGACATTCTGGCGACACATACGCACCCGGCGGTTATTGACCCCTCTTCCGGCAAAGGAGCCTGAGGCATGATGGACTTCGCATACTGGCTCCCCATTGTATGGGCCGTCATTCTGGTGGCCGCGATCACCATCTACGTCATTCTCGATGGGTTCGACCTTGGTATTGGCATGCTGTTCATGCTGGAACGACACGAGGGCCGCCGGGATGTGATGATCAACACGATCGCGCCGGTATGGGACGGGAACGAGACGTGGATGGTGCTGGGTGGCGCGGTGCTTTACGGGGTTTTCCCCGGGGCCTACGCGACGCTTCTGCCCGCTTTCTACCTGCCGATCGTTCTCATGCTGCTGGCGCTGATCTTTCGCGGCGTTGCGTTCGAATTCCGGGTCATGACCCGGGGCAGGCCGCATGAAGGGCTGTGGGATGTCGGGTTCATGGCCGGATCGGCCGTTGCGGCATTCTGTCAGGGGGCGATCCTGGGGGGTGTCATTCAGGCGTGACGGTTACGGAAGGCGCGTTCGCGGGTGGCTCGCTGGACTGGCTGACACCGTTCAGTGTCCTGTGCGGGTTGTCCGTCATGTGCGGGTACGCCCTGCTTGGCGCGACGTGGCTGGTGTGGCGCACGACCGATGTGCTGGAAGCTTCCTGCCGCCGCTGGGCCGGATG
Organism: Komagataeibacter kakiaceti JCM 25156; assembly: GCF_000613305.1. The sequence goes on along the minus strand of NZ_BAIO01000025.1, from coordinate 10,809 downwards.
GCTGGCGGCCGGCCTTTTCTGCGGCATTGTCGCGGTCAGTCTGTGGACCCCGCTGCTGCATGCGCCCTATCTGCGCCGCTGGACCGACTGGCCGAATATCCTTCTTGTCGCCCCGGTGCCGGTTCTGGTTGTCGTGCTGGGTGGCCTGCTTGTCAGGGGATTGCGGCGGGGACATAGCCGGGTGCCGTTCCTGTGCGCGCTTGGCTGGTTCTTCCTGTGCCTTTCGGGGCTGGGAATCACGGTCTGGCCGTACGCCGTGCCGCCGGGGCTGACGCTGTGGGATGTGTCATCCCCACCGTCAAGCCAGTTTTTCCAGCTTGTCGGCACCGCCATCCTGCTGCCGATCATTCTGACCTATACCATTTATTCCTATCGTGTGTTCCGGGGAAAGGTGACGCAGGCAGATGGCTATCACTGATACCATGCGTGCAAAAGGGGACGACGCGCCACGGCATCTGGGCGTGCGGATCGGGTGGTTTGTCGCCATCTGGGCGCTGAGCACCACGGCGTTTTTCGTGGCTGCGTCGCTGCTTCACCTACTGGTTCCCAGATAAGGTACCGCTTATGATCCCCGATAAACCGTAGGAAAGTTTTGGTGAAGCTTTTTTCAAAAAGCTTCAGGAAACGCCGCCTTTTCGAAAAAAGGCGGCGCCCAAAAGCTTTTAAAGAATCCGTAAGCAAAAGGAAGCGGGATACTGTCCTGCCTAACAGCCCCTAGAAATTATAGTGCAGGTTACACCCAACCCAGCGCGGTGTCTGGAGGTACTGGGCGCGGCTGTTGTCGCTTCCTGTAAAGGAATAGATGTCGCCATGCCTGTTCATGAGGTTATCCACATAGACGGAGGCCGACCACTTTCCGGTCTTGGGGCCGAACTCCATGCGCAGTCCCAGCGAACTGATCTTGCTGCTTTCGCCATTGGGGTCGCCCAGGTCAACCAGCATGTTGTCCTTCCATGTATAGCTGGCCTGTAGCGTCATGCGGTAACGGTCTATGTCTATGCCGTAGCGGACCACGGCGTCCCATGAAAAGCGTGGCGCGAACGGTAGCGCGGAATGGGCGGTGACATTGGACAGAAGCGGCAGGCCGCCGATGGAACTCACCGCGCTGATCGCCTGTGCGTCCAGATAGGCGAACGAAGCCCGCAGGTCCAGATTGGGGATCACGTTGCGCCATGTGCCCGACAGTTCCCCGCCCCGTGTCCGTGCGCGCGGGATGGGGCCAAGGCTGAGGGAGGTCACGTTGCCCGGCATTTCCGCGACAAACAGCGTCTGGCGATTATGGTATTCGTAATCGAACAGGGAGCCGTTGATGATCAGCTTATCATGCAGCAGGCTTGATTTCACACCCACTTCATAGGCGATCAGGTTTTCGGGCCGCACATAATCCAGCGCTTGCGGCGCGGTGACGGGGGCCGAGAAATAGGTGCCCGCTTTGTACCCGTTCGAGATGGTGCCATACACGAATGTGCCCGGAACAATCTTGTAGCGCAGGCCGACACGCCCGGTGAAGCGTTCATATTCATGGTTCTGGTCAAGGTAGGACAGGTGCGATCCCGGCACCCCGCTCAGGATGCCGTTGTCATCGGTCGTACCCCCATGGAAGCCGCGTTCATCATACGAGAACCGCCCGGCGGCAATGAAGTCGAGCTTTCTGGTAATATTCGTGACTGTATTGACATACACGCCGGTTGACAGGTTCTGCTGCGAAAAGTGATCGCTGAAGTTGGCCACGGGCACGCCTTCCAGATACCCGCGATAACTGGTGTAATCCCCGTCAATCTTGTCATATGATTCGTAAACGCCAACCGTCAGATGGAATATCCTGGCGATGTTCGTCTGCAGATGCATGTCATGCGACTGCGCGATATAGGTATCATTCCAGTGGTAATCACCAATGTTGACTGATTCACCATCGTAATTGTCGTAAAGCGAGCGACGGTAGAAATCGATGCCGGTGGTGGAGGTGAAGGTGCCGAAATCAAAATTACGGTTGAAGGTCAGCGAGACACCGCCACCGTTTTCATTGCGGCCCACCCGGTTGTTGCCAACATTGACCTGGTTGTATTTGGGGTTCGGCCCGACGCCAACGGTGGGGTCCGTGTCCTGCGGGGAAGTCGGCGTGCCACGGTCACGGGTGTAATGCAGGTTCAGCAGAAGGGATGATCTGTCATCAATGACGAATTTCGTCAGGTTGCGCAGTGACAGCAGATCCTGCGCGCCATAGCGCTGGTTTGTATGGATGTCGTGCTGCCAGCCATCTCCGTTGGCGTAGCTGAAGGCGGTCCGGTTGAAAATACGCTTGGTAATTGGCACGTTGATGGCGAATTTGCCGGTATTCGTATTGTAGCTGCTGTAGCCCCAGTCCAGGTACCCGCCGAATTTGTCCGTGGGCTTTATGGATTCAATATTCATGCTGCCGCCGGTCGTGCTGCGGCCGGATTCAAACCCCTGCGGTCCCTTTTCGATATTGATGTTGTCCACATCGAACATCTGCCGTTATAGAGCGCGGGATAGGGCGCGAACACGCCATCAAGATAGATGCCGATCCCCCCATGTTGGTGCCGCTGTAGTCATCAAGCCCCACGCCACGGATGGAAAAGATCGGTGTACTGCCCGATGTCGCGTTGACCGCGGTCACGCCGGGTGTGAAGGCCGCTATTTCCTTGGGGCTTACGATGTGCAGGTCCTGAAGTTCCTGCCCGCTCATCGTATCGACGGTGCCAACCTTGTTCTGGAACCGGGTGGCGCGCGAGCGCTGCACATGGATGGTTTCCTGCGTGGTGGAACGCAGGGCGGCGGGATGGTGGCCGGGTTGCGCCACCCGGCCATGGGGGGTGGCCTGCGTCGTGGCGGTGGTGGACTGGGCAAGGGCGGGAATGGCCGGGACGGTACCGAGCAGGAATGACACCAGCAACGCGCGCTGATACGTGGACTGTACGGGAAGGGGAATATGGCGCGGCAGATGCCGGGCGCGGGAACGCCTTTTCATGTCTACAGCCTTATGCGTGGTCGTGGGGGGAGGGGAGTGGAAGCGGCGTGTGGCGGGCTCTGTTCCGGTCAGGAAATATCTGCCTTGTGCGGGAGGAGGAAATGACCTGGCCATGGTATCCCTTGCATGGTGCGCCGAGATGCAGCGTCAGTGGTTATATTTCATTATTATTTAACAATGAAACCGCAGACGTTCGTTTGAAATATTGTAAATCTTACTTTCGTCTCCTCCCCGCCATACGTTACTGTTCAACAACGTATCATCTGGTCCAGAAAAGCACGTGCGCGTTCCGTCTTCGGGTTTGTAAAGAATTCGTCGGGTGGTGTAATCTCAAGTATACACCCCTTGTCCATGAAGATGATGCGATCGGCGATATGGCGCGCAAATCCCATTTCGTGGGTGACACAGAGTGTCGTGATTCCCCGCCGGGCCAGATCGTTCATGATGCCGACAACACCGGAAATGGCTTCCGGGTCCAGGGCGGCCGTCGGTTCATCAAACAGCATGACATCGGGCTGCATGCACAGCGCGCGCGCAATGGCCACGCGCTGCTGCTGGCCACCGGAAAGCTGGATCGGATATTTGTTAGCCTGTTCCAGTATGTTGACCTGTGTCAGGAACCGGCGCGCCATCTGTTCGGCATCGGGGCGGCTGGTGGCGCGTACGAGCCGGGGGGCGAGGGTGCAGTTGTCAAGAACGCTCAGGTGCGGAAACAGGTTGTAGTTCTGGAACACCATCCCGACCATGCCGCGCAGTTGCGTCAGGCTGGTCTGTTCATTGATGACCTGCCCGTTAATGATCAGGCTGCCGCTGGAATGCGGCTCGATACGGTTGAAACAGCGGATAAGCGTGGATTTTCCCGATCCGGACGGCCCGAGAATGACAATCTTCTCACCGCGCTGGACATCGAAATTCAGCCGGTCAAGGGCAAGGAAATCCTTGTAGAGCTTGCTGAGATTCCGCACCGAGATCATGACGGATGGATCGTTATCGGTATCAGGGTTCATTTGCACAAGCCTTGTGACGGTCGGCCCAGGCAAAACGGCGCTCGACCCGTTTCTGGACAAACAGGAAGAAGAAGACCATCGCCAGATAATAGATCAGGGCGGCCGCGTAATATTCGGTAAACTCGAACGTGCGGGCAACCTGTATCTGGGTTACGGACAGAAGTTCCTGCAACGATATGACCGAAGCCAGCGAGGTCGTTTTGAGCAGGTTGATGAATTCGTTGATGGTGGGCGGCAGCGCGATCCGCAACGCCTGCGGGAAGATGACATGGAAATAGACCTGCCTGCGGTTCATGCCCAGCGCATCCGCCGCCTGTTCCTGCCCCCTGTCCACCGCGGACAGGGCCGCACGGTTGATTTCAACCTGATAGGCCGATTCATTGATCGACAGCGACAGCCATGTGGCCAGGAACGGGGTGAACCATTCCTCCCGGAATATGGGAAAGAACTGCGGCAATGCGTTCCAGATGAACAGCAGTTGCAGCAGTGTCGGCGCGCCCCGGAAAACCGAGACATAGACCCGGAGCGCCTGCCTGATGATGGAATCCGGGCCGTTGAGGGTGATCGCCATCGGCACGGAAATGATGATGGCCGTCAGATGGGACAATATCGCCACGCTCAGCGTAATGAGCGCGCCGCGCAGAAATGCGCTCGATCCCAGCGCGGACAGGAACGTCGCCCAGCGGAAGCCCGGTGCCTGCGCGGCTGGGTGAACGCGTCCCGGCCACTGTCGCCTATGGCCCATTTTTTCCTGATCTCGGCGATCGTGCCGCTGGTTTCCAGTGTCGCGATGGCTGATTCGACACTCTGCCGGTCATGGGCGTTCTTGCGGATATAGATCGCGAAGTTGCGGTATTCGGGGTAATCGGGCTCCAGAATGATGTTGACCTTGCCATGGAGCTGTTTGCGCCGGAAATAGAGTTCGACATCCTGACTGGCGAAGGCGAAGACGCGACCGATCAGGACCTGCTGGACCACCGCGTCTTCGGTCGGGTACTGCTGGATCGTGATGGGCGCGCGCCCGGCGGCGACAAGGAGATCGTTTTCGCGGCCGATGCGGGCGGCGTAGCTGGTGCCCGACTGCACGGCCACCGCCTTGCCCGACAGGTCGGCCATGGATCCGATATGGGGCGTGCCCGCCCGCGCCACCACGACCAGCGCCGTATCCAGATAGGTGATGGCGTCAAAATTCTTTTCCCGTTCGGGCAGCTTGATGATGCCGCTTATGACCATGCCGCACCGTTGCGCGGCCAGGCTGGGAAACAGGCCGACAAAATCCATGGGGGTCGTGACCAGCTTCACGTTCCAGTACCGGGCCAGGGCGCGGGCCAGATCCATGTCCACCCCCGCCATGGCCGTGGCGTCCGTGCCGTTCACGAATGTCATGGGGGGCAGGGTGGGGTTCGTGCAGACCGTCAGCGTGCCATCATGCACGAACTCCGGCAGATCCGCCGCACGGGCGGGCGTGGTGACAAGGAACAGGGTGAATACGCTGGCCAGGACCAGAAAACATTTCCGTACGAACGCGCGGGGGCGGGGGACTGGCATGAAAAGGCTACTCCGTGCCTGAGCGGGCGGATGAATGGGGAAACGGGAACTAGCACGCATCTTCAAGAATCGTCCGGAACGTCTCCACCATGAGCCCGGTCTCGGGGGAGGAACGGACAAGGAAATGGAAGCTGGTGATCAGGTGCAGGTCACCAAAGCTGATATGCCGCAGCAGCCCGTCACGCAGCAGCGGGCGCGCGAAGGCTTCTGGCAGGAAACCGATATAATTGCCAGACAGGATCAAAAGCGCGCGGGAATCCACATTTTCCGCCGCCGCAGTGAATGTCATCCGCGCGCGCATATCTTCCCAGCGGGCTGACTGGGCCGCGTCCGAGACCTCGATCATGTTCTGCGCGGCCAGCGTGGCGGTGGTGATTTCGGCCTCGGGAACGGTGAAGAGCGGATGGCGCTGGCCGCAATAAAGATTCAGCCGTTCGGTGAACAGGGTCGTATCGTGCATGTCCGGCTGGTGATGGGCATACAGGGTAATGCCCGCCGTCGCCTGCCCGTTCAGGACCGCGAATTCCACCTCCCGTGTCGAAGCCGAGCGTACGTCCATGAACACATCGGGGTGGCGGGTGGTGAATGTTTCGATCGCGCGGATGATCGCGGTCTCGCCATGAACCTGGGTATTGTCGGGCACGTACAGGCAGAACCGCCCGGACAGAACGCCGCTGGCGTCGTTGATGCGCTGCTGGAAGCGACTTATGTCCGCCTGGAGCTGGTCCGTCGCTTCCAGCACCATCCGCCCTTCGGATGTGAGGGAGAAACCGCTGCGCCCCCGCAGGCACAGTGTCAGGTTCAGCCGGTTTTCAAGCGCGGAAATATCGATGCTGATGGATGATTTGCTTTTGCCCAGCGCGATTTCCGCCGCTGAAAATCCGCCGCGTTCCGCCACGGTGCGGAACACGCGCAGCAGGCGCAGGTCCACTTCGGCAATCTGGCCATTGAAGCCGCCCCCGCGATGGCCGCGCGCGGCGCGGCGCGCCGGAAGTGACCTGACCGATGCGACGGATGGCGAGCGTGTCATGCGCGGCGGTTCCCTTCGTAAGCGAACATAGGACATAGGCAGACTGATGGGTCTGATGCTATCAGGAGCAGTAACAAAGCGTATGGAGATGGGTGGGGAATCTCATTGGCAGAAATGGCCAATTGGTTGTCCAGATTATCCTGCTTCGTAACGATCTTCAGGGTTGCGGGCACAGGAAAGAGAGGAGGGCCGGTGATAGATGCAGGTGTTGTCCGTTGATCCTTTTTGTCCTGATCCACACGCCTCGGGCGCGGACGGAGGCTATGACCCGCATCGTGTCATGATCCAGATTCCGGGCATGCACCTCAATAAACTGCTGGGCGTGCTGGAAGACAGGCAGGTTTCGGTTGCGCATGTGCTGGAACGCTTCGGTCTGGACCGCGCGGACCTGCGTCGGGGCGGATCACAGATTCTTTATGGCGATTATGTCCGGATTCTGGATGGCATCCTGCTTGATGTCGATCTGGAGGGGCTGGGCTTCCTTGCGGGGCGGCATATCAACGCGGCTGATTTTGGCGTGGTGGGCTATGCCTGCATCAGCGCGCCCACATGGCGTGAGGCGATAAGCCGGTTCATCCGGTACCAGTCCCTTCTGGGCTACGGCATCCGCGTGCGGCAGGGGCTGAGCGAGGATGCGGACCATGCGGTCATCAGTTCCCACGTTCTGGCGGACCTGCCGCAGCGCACGGCCATGTACCTGGTGGAGGAATGGCTGGGGAACTGGAGCGCGTGGCTGGAACGCAGCGGGCTGGAATTCGCTGAAATCCAGCTGACTTTCGCCCGGCCCGGCCATGCCGATCTGTACAGGCGGTATTTTTCGTGCCCGGTACGTTTCGCATGTAGTGAAAACCGCATCGTGATCCGGCGGAACCATCTTGATGACATGCCGGAAATGGCCAATGACATCGCGGCCGATGTCATGGCTGAATACTGTGACAACATGCTGGCGCGCATCAACGGCAACCTCAGCATTGGCGAGCGGGTCCGCCACAGCATCAGCGCGCAGTTCCTCTCCCCGCTTGAGCCACGCCCGACGCTGGCCGTCGTGGCGCGGGATCTGGGCATGGGAACCCGCACGCTGCGGCGCATGCTGGCCGTGGAGGGGGTGCGGTTTCAGGATCTGGTCAATGAATACAAGGCCCAGCTTGCCCGCAAATTGCTGCGCGAAAGCAACCGGTCCATCAAGGAAATCGGGTTTTCCCTTGGCTATACGGAGGTTTCGGGCTTTCATCGTGCCTTCCGTTCATGGACAGGGCAGACCCCCAGCGCCTACCGTGAAGGCGGCGATGCCACGCATATGGATGATGACGCCGGGCTAAATTAATGAAAATGCAAAGTAAACTATGAACCATTGATATTTTGGCGGATCGGCATGTTCGGGTATCGTTTCGACATCCAGAAGATAATCTATTCCGGTCATTTGCTGAGGATTACAAGATAATGGTAGCGAACCGCTGGTTTATTGACAGTGAAACCGGGGACCTGGCCGATGTCCTTCTGTGCCCGCCCGACTATTATTCATGGATCCCGAGCAATGACATCGCCATCCAGAGCATGGCCAATGGCGTCCGGATCGACCGCGCGGCCCTGAAGGCGCAGTTTGGCGAACTGGTCGATGCCCTGAAGGGGGCGGGGGTAAGCTGTCATTACCTGACGGCGAAGGAGGGTATGCCATATGAGGTCTATACCCGCGACAGTTCCCAGACCACACCGTTCGGCACGGTCGTAACGCGCCTGTCCCGGCCCGAGCGCAAGGGGGAGGAAAAGCAGATCCGCGCCTTCTACAGCCCGGACGAGATCTGGAAGACCTGTACCAAGGGGAATATCGAAGGGGGTGACATCCACATCATCCGCCCCGGACTGCTGGCGGTGGGGGTCAGTGGCGGCCGCACGGACGAAGCCGGCGCCGCCGAGTTCATCGGCTGGTTCGAGGAGGCAGGATGGACCTGCCGGATGATCCGCTTCCCCGAGCATTTCCTGCATCTGGACGTCATTTTCACGATGGTGGCGGAAAACCTCGCGATCGCGGCAGTGGATGTCATCGCGGATGAGGATCTGGAGTGGTTCCGCCAGCAGGGCATCCGCCTGCTTCCGGTTTCCTACAAGGAAGCGATGCGCGACATGGGGTGCAACGTGCTGGCGTTGGGGCAGGGGCGTGTTGTCAGCCCGCATCACTCCACACGGATCAACCAGATGCTGCGGGCCGAGGGGCTGACGGTTTTCGATCCCGAACTGAACCAGTTTTCCCAGGGTGGCGGCAGCGTGCATTGCATGACCATGCCGTTGCGCCGGAAGTCGCTGCAATCGGCATGAAGGCCGGGTGACGTGTTGCGTGGCGCCCGGTCCGGAAATCGTCGCCGTCATCCGGCAGGCGCTGATGGAGGGGGCGGGTGCGGATAATGTGCCTGTGGGGTATTCGCTGTTCGCCAATATTGACGCATCCTGCCTGTTGAGGAAAACGGCGGACACGCCACAGCGCAAGGATTAGGAATACATGGTCAGGCTGGTCATAAGCTCGGACGGCCCGGCGGCGGCCGGGGGGTGGCGCGAGATTTTCCACAGCGTCGCGCCGGAACTGGATGTCTGCTCCTGGTACGAACCGGGACTGGATCTGGCCCATGTCGATTATGCGCTGGTCTGGCACCCGGCATCGGAAGATCTGGCCCGCATGGCGCATCTCAAGGGCATCATATGCACCGGCGCAGGCATCAATCACCTGCTGCATGATCCGGGCTTTCCCCTGCATGTTCCGCTTGTGCGCATGGGCGGTGAGCAGACGGCGGCCCTCATGGCGGATTACGTGCTGTGGGCGGCGCTGGGCCTGCTGCGGGATTCCCGCACATGGGCCGTTCAGCAACAGCGGGCGGTGTGGAAGAACAACCGGATTTCACGCACCTGTAGCGAAGCCCGGGTCGGGGTCATGGGCATGGGCCATCTGGGGGGGCATGTGGCCCGGCATCTCCATCATGTCGGGTTTACGGTGGCGGGGTGGCGGCGTTCGGCGCGCGACCTGCCGGGAATTCAGGTGTTTTCCGGTAATGACGCATTGCCGGATTTTCTGGGTGAACTGGACATACTGGTCAATCTCCTGCCCAGCACCCATGAAACACGCGGCATGATCAATCATGCCCTGCTGGGCGCGCTGCCGCGTGGCGCGGGCTTCATCAATGTCGGGCGCGGCAATCACGTCATTACGGACGACCTGCTGCGCGCGCTTGATGAAGGGCAGGTGGGGGCCGCGGTCCTTGATGTCACGGATCCGGAACCCCTGCCCGCGGATCATCCGCTGTGGCGTCATGAACGTGTGACCATCACGCCCCATGTGGCTTCCGAAGCCTCGCGGGAGGCACAGGCCCGTTACGTCCGTGATGTCATCCACCAGATGGAGCGTCACGAGCGGCCCGCCCTCCTGTGTGATCCGGCGCGGGGGTACTGAGTGTCGATATGACAGGTTTCATACGAATGACAGACAGGATACGGGAATATACGGATGCGGCAGAGTAATCTCTCGATAGACGGCACGGCCCTGTGGCGTGACCTGATGGAGACCGCCGCTTTTGGTGGCACCGCGCGCGGGGGAATACGACGCCTGGCGCTGTCGGATGAGGATTTGCAGGTGCGTGAGTGGTTCACGCGTACCTGTACCGCCCTGGGCTGCACGGTTGGCCATGACTCCATGGGTAACCAGTTCGCACGGCGTGAAGGAAGTGAAGGCGGGCTGTCGCCCATCATGATCGGCAGTCACCTCGATACCCAGCCCACGGGTGGGAAATTCGATGGCATTACGGGCGTTCTGGGCGGGGTTGCCCTTCTGCGCGCCCTGCATGAAGCCGATGCGCGGACCCGCCACCCGATCGAGGTGGTCAACTGGACCAATGAGGAAGGGGCGCGGTTCACACCCCCCATGATTTCATCAGGCGTCTTCGCCGGTGTCTTTACTGAGGAATTCGCCCTGTCGCGTGCGGATCGGGATGGCGTGAGCATGAAGGCCGCGCTGGAACGTGGGGGCTATGTCGGGGATGAGCGATGTGGCGCGCACCCTGCGGCCGCCTATTTCGAACTGCATATCGAACAGGGGCCGGTACTGGAAGCCGAAGGCTGCACCATCGGCGTGGTGCGCGGCGTGCAGGGCATGCGCTGGTACGATGTGCGCGTAACGGGGCAGGACGCCCATGCGGGCACGACGCCCATGGCCATGCGGGCGGACGCCATGTGGGCGGCGGCGCGCATGATTG
>NZ_BAIO01000026.1 GCF_000613305.1 Komagataeibacter kakiaceti JCM 25156 | reverse complement strand
GGCTTGTGCTGGCCGGGGTGATCGTTCCCCTCGGCGGCCTTGGGGTGGCGTGGGTGCTGTGGGGGCGCGCCCGCCCCATCATGCGCGAAGTCCCGGGGCAGGGCGACATCATCCGCCTCGCCCGGAACAGCCGGGGCATGGATGCGCTGTATGACCGGGTTTTCGTGCAGCCGCTGCGCCTGCTGGTCTGGCTTGCGCGGCTCGATGTGCCCGACCATGCCGTTACGGAAACGGGCAGGCTGACCCGCGACACCAGCGCCAAGCTTGCCCGGATCAGAAAAGACCTGCTCGACATGGTGGCCGCGCGAACGGTCATGATGATGCGGGAAGGCAGTCACTTTCTGGCATGGATGCAGGATGGCCGCGTGCGCTGGTACGCGGCGTGGATCGCGGGCGGGCTGTGCGCGGCGTTTGCAGTGGTGAGGCTGTCATGAACCGCTTCCCGCGCTTGTGCTGCTGCCCATTGCGGGGGGAGGCGTGGCCTGGCTGGCCGGGCGCTCCCGCCCGCAGGCCGCATGGTGGATAGCACTCCTGACCCTTGTGCTGGAAACGGGGCTGCTGCTTGTCACGACCCTTACCCACCCCGCCCATGCGGGACCATGGCGGGCGCATTTTTCCATGCCCTGGATTCCGGCGCTGGGCATTGCCATCCGGCTGGACATGGACGGGCTTTCGCTTTCCCTTATCTGGCTCTCCCTTGTCCTGGGCCTTGCCTGCGTGTTCCTTGCGACACGTCGGGTCACGGGCAATGCGGGGGCGTTCCACTTTCTGCTGCTCGCTGCCTTGCGGGTATTATCGGAACATTCCTTGCGACCGACCTGTTCGTATTCTTTTTCCTGTGGGAACTGATGCTGGTGCCGATGTACATCCTGATCGCCGCATGGGGGCATGAGGACAGGCAGCGCGCCGCCATGAAATTCTTCCTGTTCACGCAGGGTGGCGGGCTGCTCATGCTGCTGTCCATCCTCGGTCTTGTCATGGCGCATTACCGCGCGAGCGGGGTGCTGACATTCGACTATTTCACACTGGCCACGACACCGCTGTCCCCCGCTCTGTCCATGCTGCTCATGCTGGGGTTCTTCAGCGCATTCGCCGTCAAGCTTCCGGTCGTGCCGGTGCATGTCTGGTTGCCCGACGCCCATACGCAGGCCCCCACGGCGGCAAGCGTGCTGTTGGCGGGCATCCTGCTCAAGACCGGCGGCTATGGCATGATCCGGTTCAATGTCATGCTCTTTCCCGATGCGGCCACCCGTTTCGCCCCGGTGGCCATGGGGCTTGGCGTGGCCGGGATCCTGTATGGCGCGTGGCTGTCGTGCGCGCAGGATGATGTCAAACGCCTGATCGCCTATGGCAGCATAAGCCATATGGGTTTTGTGCTGTCGGGCATCTTTGGCGGCGTGCCCATGGGCATGCAGGGCGCGATCCTGCAGATGCTGGCGCATGGCCTGAGTACGGGCGCGCTTTTCCTGATCGCCGGTGCCATTCAGGACCGCCTGCACACGCGCGACATGCACCGCATTGGCGGGCTGTGGGGGGCCATGCCGCGCCTGTCCGGCACGGGGCTTTTTTTTCGCGGTCACCACGCTGGGCATGCCGGGGCTGGGGAATTTCGCCGGTGAATTCCTTGTCCTGCTCGCCATGTGGCATGTCAGCCCCCCGATTGCGGTGCTGGCCTCCACCGGGCTGGTTCTGGCCGCCATTTACGCGTTGCGGATGGTCAATCGCATCTTCCTGGCCGCGCCACGGGCCAGCCTGCCGCCTGTACCGGATCTTGCCGCGCGGCAGATGGCGGTGTTTGGCTGTATCATGGCCCTTGTGGTCGGGCTTGGCCTTTACCCGCAACCCTTCATGACGTTTTCCGCCCCCTCCCCCCTGTCCGTTATGGCGGCGACCGGTCGCGCGGCGGGTGCGCCATGATCGTGCATGACCTGTTCCTTCCCCTCCCCCTGCCCGTGCTTTCGGCGGGATCATGCTCATGCTGGCGGACATGGCGTGGCGACGCGCGGCGGCGCGCGGCCCTGCGCTCGGGCTTGTCACGTTACTGGCGGCCCTCGCCACGGTGGCATACCATGTCGGCGCATCCCCCCCTGACGGGACGGGACTGTTCATTCAGGACCGCTGGACAGCCTGCACGGCCCTGCTGGTCCTGTTTTCCGCGCTGTGTATCCTGCTCATGTCATGGCGTGACGTGGCGGGAGGGGAATATACCCTGCTGCTGGTACTGGCCACGCTTGGCGCGACGGCCATGGTGTTCAGCGCGAACGACATTCCTTTTTTCCTGGGGCTGGAAATCGTGGGCATGTCCCTTCCGGGGCTGCTGGCCTTCCGCCGTCATCAGATCATGCCGGCCTGTGAAGCGGCGATGAAATATCTCATCCTCTCGGGCCTGTCTTCGGCCGTCCTGCTTTTTGGCATGGGTCTGGCCTATGCCACCACGGGGTCGCTGCGATTTGTGCTCCCCGCCCCGGTTGCGGGCACGCCCCCCGCCATGGCGATGGCGGCGACGGTCATGATCCTTGCCGGCATGTTCTTCAAGCTTTCGGCGGTGCCGTTCCATATGTGGCTGCCGGACGTGATGGAAGGAGCGCCGGTTCCCGTGGCGGCCTTCATTGCCGTTGTCTCGAAAATCGCGATGTTTTCCGTATTCGTGCGGTATTTCGGGGCGGGGCCTGTAACCCCCACCCTCAACGGGGTGCTGTACGCCGTTATTATCCTGACCATTCTTGGTGGCAACCTGCTGGCGCTGCGCCAGACCAGCCTCATGCGCCTCATGGCCTGTTCGTCAATCGCGCATGTGGGCTATCTTCTCATCGCCTTCTTCTGCCCCGGCTCCCTGCAAGCGGGCGCCATCACGGTCTATCTGCTTGCCTATACGGTCAGCACGCTTGGTGTCTTCGCCATCATGAGTGCATCAGCAGTCCCGGCGGACCCCGGCGGGACGGTGATTGCGGAATGGAAGGGACTGTTCTCCCGCCGCCCGTTTCTGGCCACGGCCATGTCGCTCATGCTGCTCTCGCTTGCGGGCATTCCGCCGGGCATCGGTTTTCTTGCAAAGTTCCAGATCGCGGCGACCGGTGTTGAACACCAGCGCGACCTGCTGCTTTGCGTTCTCGTGATCGGAAGCATCATCGGGCTTTATTATTACCTGAACATCATCCGGGTCATGATGGGTACGGCCACTTTGTCCCCCCTGACCATGGACAGGCGCATGCAACCGGAACTGACCGCGCTGATCATCGTTCTGAGCATGATCGTGGTGATCGGGGGGCTTTTCCCCGCCCGCATCATCCAGCCGCTTCTTCCCGTCTCCCCCGGTGGCAGTATCCTGCCCACGGAATAAATATAAGGAGGAAGACGGAGCCGCCACACGAAAACAGGAAAAGGGATTTCCCATGTCCTCCCGTGTTTTTCATATCCTTGCCCGCAAGGGCCATACGGTCATTACCGTGCGGGAAGATGACCCGATCCCCGCCGTGGCCGACATACTGGCGCGGCACAATATTGGCGGCGCGCCCGTTGTCGGGCCGGATGGCGGGATGGTCGGCCTTGTATCGGAAAAGATGATCGTCAACGCACTGTCGCAACGCGGGCCGGACATTTCCGCCCTGCGTGCGAGGGACATCATGCGCACGGATGTTCCCACCGCCACGCCGGATGACAGTATCTATGATATTGCCTGCCGCATGACCTATTCCCGCAGCCGGCACATGCCGGTTCTGGAAGACGGGAAACTGGCCGGGCTGGTCAGCATCGGGGATATTGTCAAGCTCCGCGCGGAAAATGCGGAACAGGAAGCCGCCGAACTACAGGACTACGTGACGGGCAGCGACCATGCCGCCGTCCAGTCACAGGAAAGCACGCCCCCTGCCTATTGCGGGAAAAAAGATGCGTAACCGGAAAAGCTTCACCGTAAGCTTCAGGCAGCGCCGCGGGATCAGAGATCGGCGCTGATGGAGAATTTGAAGGTCTCGGGATCGCCCATGACCAGATCACTCTGGTAGACGGAGGCCCAGTAACGCTGGTTGCCGATGTTATCCACCTCAAAGCGCGCCGTCAGCGGCTTCCGGGCGGCAAGGAACGTGTACCGCGCCCCAAGGTCGAAGCGTGACCACGCGGGCAGATGCGCCGTATTGGCGTTGTTGAACTGCTGCTTGCCCGTGCTGATGACACGCCCGACCAGTGTCAGGCCCTTGATGAACGGTACGTCATACTCAAGGTTGCCGTTGATGGTGTAGTTGGGGATGCCGATGACGGTCTTGCCGTCATATGTGCCGCCAGTTGTATGCATCTGCCTGGCGTCGATCAGCGTCAACCCGCCATTGAAGCGCAGGCCACGCACGATCTCGCCGTTGAATGTCAGTTCCATGCCCTGGTTACGCTGCCTGCCATCCTGGGTGTACAGCATCTGCCGGTATTGCCGTAGGGTTCGGTCATCGCCTGCGGCATGGAGGTCTGGAAAAAGGCAACGCCTGCCGCGAAACGGCCTACGTCATATTTTGCGCCGACCTCATACTGGGTGCTCTGGTACGGGGCGAAGACCTGCCCGGCGTTGACATAGGTTGACCCGACGGTCTGCCCGGCGGACAGGCCCTGAATACGGTTGAAGTACAGGGAGAAATTGCTGATCGGATGAATGACAAGCCCGATGACCGGGGAAAACGCCGCCGCATCGTAATGCGTGTTCAGTTTGCCTGTGCCATAGTCAAATGAATCGGACAGGATATCCTGATAACGGAAGCCACCGGTCAGCGCGATGCGATCATGCCAGAAGGTCATCGTATCCGACAGAAACAGGCTGTAGAGCTTGTTCCACGCCACGCGCCCGGGGTTGCCCAGACTGCCGCCCCTGAAAGTTTCATCCGGCGTGAACTGCGTGGGATGGTAGATGTTGCCTGCCTGCGGCACGAGGGCCATGGCATAGGCGGAATCCGATTCTTCCCAGATCGCCGATCCACCCGCATTGAACTCATGCTTGATGGGACCGGTCGTGACATGCGCGCGCACACCGGCCTGCGTGGCCTGGTTCATGACATTGTACGCATCGGCCATGGCGCCAACCGTGCCATCACCGGTATGGGAGTTCGTCAGCGTGGTGGTGGCGTAATTGCCCATTTCGTTGCCGCTCTGGGCCCCGAATTTACCGTAGGCGGTTATGTGGCTGCCAAAATCATGTTCAATGTTCAGCGTTCCGAACAGATAGGCCAGATCCGTATAGGCCCAGCGCTGCCCCCAGTTTTCGGAAGGGGCGGTCGCCCTTGGCGCAGGCATGCCCGCGGCCAGGCTGGAGACGATGATCGCGCTGCGCCCGCCAAAAACCTGCTGTTTCTGGTAATTCATGTTCATGTTGATGCGCGTATCGTCATTGTGCCAGTCGAACGCCGCGCCCAGCGCCACGTCATCATGCGTTCGCCCTTGATCGGCGTTTCACCATCCATGCCAGCCGCGTTGAACCGGAAGCCGAAGGCATGGTCCTTCCCGAACCGACGGCTTATGTCAAACGCGCCCCCGCCCTGCCCGCTACTTGTATAATCGCCCGTGATGCGCGTGATATCCTTCGCGGCCGCCCGTTTGGGGATCAGGTTGACATTGCCGCCAATGGCCGAGCCACCGGGCGCCGCCCCGTTGAGGAAGGCGCTGGCGCCATTGAGAACCTGCACCGAATCATAAAGCTGCGGGGATACGAGCTGTCGTGGCGTCACGCCATAAAGCCCGTCAATCGCGACATCATCCCCATAGAGCGTGAAGCCACGGATCTGGAAAAGCTGGGCGTAATTGCCGTAGCCCATCGTCGTGCGCACGGTGGGATCGTTCAAAAGCACATCGCCCAGTGTCTGTGACTGCTGGTTCAGGATCAGGCTGGAATTGTAGCTGCGGATGTTGAAGGGCACGTCCAGCCCCTTCTTGTTACCCAGCGCGCCCAGATCACCACCGCTGGTGACATACATGCGGTTCCCGCGCGCGGCGGTGACGACAATATCCTCGTGCCCGCCCGCATCCGCGTCCCTTGTATCCGCCTGCGGGGGGGCGGTGTCGTTTTTCGCGGTGGCGGCGGGATGCGCCTTTGGGGCGGAAGCGGTTTTCGCCTTCTGCTGCACAGGACTGACCTCGTCCGCGAAAGCGATGGAAACCACCGGACCACGGGCGCCAGCCAGCAGGCTGGAGGCGCAGATGGTGCTCAGGCAAAGCGCACGAAGACTCATTTCAAAGCTCACATAGTGACAGTTCCCGATCGCTTATTTAGCAATTGATAGTGAATTGCAATATCAAATGAGTCCTTTTCCTGATGAAAGTCCTGACCTCCCCCAGGTCGCCCTGGCTGTGTTTTCAGGCGCGAATATATGTGCGCCCGGCTTCCCGAACATCGGCCGGGCGCACGGTCATGGCAGGCAGGCCGACCCGCCTGCCTGTCCCTTCCCTACAGGTCCAGTGTCAGTGAGGGCGTCCGACTGCGTGAGCAGCACAGGGCGATGTGATCGCCCTGCTCTTCTTCCGTCAGGACATATCCCGATGATCCGCCTCCCCCGCCAGAAGCGGCACGACACAGGCCCCGCACATGCCCTGTTCGCACGACAGGGCGACATCCACCCCCTCCGCCAGCAGGCGGATGCAATGCTCTGTCCCGCTGGCACGCTTACGGTCTGGCCCGATCGGGCCAGAACAACCTCGAATGCCTGATCCGAAAGGGCATGCGTCGTTTCCGTGGGCCGGAAATATTCGGTATGGATCTGTTCGGGCGACCAGCCGCCGCAACGGCATGGGAAAAAACGGCGTTCATGAAGCATCCGGCCCGCACAGCATGACCGCCGTATCGGAAGACGGCGCACCCAGGGGGGGCGGACATCCCTCCCGCCGCAGGCTCTGGTAAAACCGGACATGGTCGCGGTAAGGAGCCTGCCGCAGCATATCGCCAAACGGCGCCTGCTCCGGGTCACGCGCGTAATAATGAAGCTGCCAGTCGGCCTTGTTACGTTGCAGCCGCCGCATCATGGATAACAGGGGGGTCACGCCAATCCCGCCCGCCACAAGAATGTACCGCCGCGCGGATGGCAGGGGAAAAGCATTACGGGGGCCGGATATGGACAGTTCCATACCCCTGCTGACCTGCCCGCACAATGATTCCGATCCCCCACGGGAGTTCGCCTCCCGCCTGACGCACAGTTCATAGGCATCGGCTCATCCGCCGATCCGCACAGTGAATACTGGCGGATCAGCCCGGATGGCGTCATGACATCGACATGCGCGCCGGGTTCAAAGGCTGGCAGCGCCGCCTGCCCCGGTCGCGCGACCAGACGCAGGCGCACGCACCCGGCCCCTTCCGGGGCGACATCATCGACAAGGACGCGAAACAGGGAAGACATGGGTGCTGCTCCCGTCACGCCGTGAAGAACTGGCTCAGTCCCATGGTGCGCAGGGCGCGGCGATAGGCGATCGAACTGCGATCCGCCATCACATGGGCTTCGAGCGTGGGATCCAGTGGCAGGTTCTCGGGCTTCTGCGCCTCCACCAGCGCGAGATCCTCCCTGAATACCCGCAGGTTGAAGTCGTACACGTCCTGCAGCGGCAAATCCTTGTCGAAGTTACGGCACATGGGCGCGAACATGCGTGTCTTGCGTGCCGACACGGGTGACGCCGCGTTCATGATGACAAGGCGACCGTTATCGGGAAAATGGATTTCCAGTGTCGCGGTAAAGGGCACATGCACCGGAAGTGCCGCAGCCATTCAAAACCGGGCCGCCCCCGGTCAACCCGGCCAATGGGGTAGTTGCCCACGTTGCTGCGGTATTCCGCTTCGAACCCGTCCGGCGTCGTGCGGGTCGTGTAGGGCGGCACCACGGGATTTTCGGGATCGGCGAACGTGTCGGTATGAACGAAGGCGAAGTGGGCCACGTCAATGAAGCCTTCGACCTGCCGCCCGGCAAAACCGGCAATGTCGATCCAGGGGCAGTTGATCTGCTGATAGGCCGGATCATCCCAATGCGGCATGGGGGGAATGGCGACCGTCTCCCCCTCCGGCCGCAGGCAGGTCCAGATCAGGCCATAGCGCTCCACCGCCGGATAGGTACGCAGGTTGAGTTTGGCGGGAATGGCGCTGTCGGGGTGGGCGGGAACCCTGACGCACCGCCCTTTCCCGCCAAAACGGAACCCGTGATAGGGGCAGGCCACCGTCTGGCCATCGCCCGTGCCCATACTGAGGGGAACGCCACGATGGGGGCACAGGTCATCGGCGATGACAATGCTGTCACCCGCCCGGTAGACCACCAGCGGGGCATCCAGCAGGGTCACGCCCAGCGGCTGGTCACCCAGTTCCCGGACAAGGGCGACCGGATACCAGCACCGGGCGAGGATGTTCCAGTCATCCACGTCGAACGTCATGTTGCGTGGCAGGGCGTGGTTACCGGCCGGGCGGGCGCAGGTGGCTGTGGTCATGGTGGATTCTCCTGAACGGGCCGGACGGTCTCCGGCGGCTTTCAGAAAGATCATTTCACAGGCGTTGCGCTCTCAGATATATCATAATTGAGCATTTTCCATTCTTGAAATGAGAACACATGCAACCGTTTTCCCGCTTCCTGGTCTATTTTCTGGCTGTTGCCCGCCATCACTCCATACGCAAGGCGGCGGAAGACCTGCACATTGCGGGTTCCGCCATCAACCGGCATATCCTGCTGGGTGAAAAACAGCTCCAGACCCCGCTGTTCGAACGCCTGCCCTCCGGCATGCGCCTGACCGCCGCGGGCGAACTGCTGTATGGATGCGCCAGACGGTGGGTCCGGGATCTCGATGACCTGAACCGCCAGATCGACGACCTGAAGGGCATCCGTCGCGGCCAGGTTGACCTGCTGGCGCCCGAAGCCCTGTCGCGCGCCTTTCTGCCGGAACTGGTCGCCCGCATGAAGCATGACCACCCCGGCGTGGTGCTGAACATGAACATTCGCGACAACAGGCGGATTTACCAGACCCTGCTCTCCGGCGAGGGCGACCTTGCCCTGCTGCTTGACCCGGAGGAGATACGCGACCTCGTGGTCGTCCGGCGCATGTCCTTTCCGCTCGGGTTCATCTGCCAGCCCGATCACCCGCTGGCGCGGCATGCCGCTGTCCGGCTGGCGCAATGCGCCGATTACCCCATGATCGTGCCTGAACCGCCGCTGGCACTTTCTTCCGTGTTCACAAGGCTCATGGAGAGCGGGCGCATCACCTTTGCGGTGGCCAGCCGGGCGAACAATGTGCAGATGATCATCTCCCTTGTCACAATGGGCATCGGCATCGGTTTCCTGAGTTATCTGGATGTCATGTCCGAAGTGACGCGGGGGGAACTTGCCTTCGTGCCGCTGGTGGGGGCCAACGTGCCGCACCTTACGCTGGCGCTGGTACATGACCGCACCCGCCAGCTTTCACGCACCACGCGTATGGTCGGCGCCCTCATCGAGGACATCATGTCCCGGCATGTCATCTGAGGCGCTCACCAAAAAGAGACGACCGGTCTATTTTTTTGTCTGGACACCCGGACCCCCACCCCATATAGATACCTTCATGAAGATCGCAGGGAAACAGCGCGCTGCCCGGCAGCACATTCTGGAAGCGGCCAGGCCGCTTATCGGCCAGCGTGGTTTCTCGGCCGTGGGGCTGGCGCAGATACTCGAGGTCGCGGGTATTCCCAAGGGGTCGTTCTACCATTACTTCGAATCAAAGGAAGCCTTTGGGGAAGACTCCTGCGCACCTATATCGAGGACTATCTGGTCAGGATGGATGACCTTCTCAATAACGGTGAAGGCAATGCGGCGCAGCGGATAACGCGTTACTGCCAGTTCTGGCGCGATACCCATGTTGACGGGCAGATCGGGAACAAATGCCTGATCGTGAAACTGGCGGCAGAAGTTTCGGATCTGTCCGAGCGGATGCGCGCCATTCTGGAAATCGGCACGACCACCGTCATTGACCGGCTCGCCAGACTCATCACCACCGGGCAGGAAGAAGGGTCCATTGGCAATAGACAGCCTGCCCCGATGCTGGCCTCATCGCTGTACCAGCTCTGGCTGGGCTCAACCCTGATGGTAAAGATTACACGCGGTTCCCCGCCGTTTGACTACGCTTGGCAGGCAAGCCGGCGGCTTCTGGAAATCTAGGTTCAGGACAATGCCTGGACAGCGTGTTTCATGATTTCAATAGTTGACCGGTCTAATGTAGACGACCGGTCCAATAGGTGTAGAGATGCAGAACTTTGAATTCTACAACCCCACGCGGGTTCTTTTCGGCAAGGGCATGATCGCCCGCCTTGATGAACAGCTTTCCCCCCACGCCCGCGTACTCGTGCTGTATGGCGGGTCCAGCGCCGAACGCAGCGGCACGCTGAACGAAGTCCGTGCCGCACTTGGCAACCGGACCTTCCGGGAGTTCGGTGGCATTGAAGCCAACCCGACTTACGAAACCCTAATGAAGGCCGTGGCCATGGTGCGGGCGGAAAAGCTCGACTTCCTGCTGGCCGTGGGCGGCGGGTCGGTCATGGATGGCACCAAGTTCGTTGCCGCCGCCGTGCCGTATGAAGGCGAGCCATGGGACATTCTGGTCAGCAAGGGCGAGGCCGCGAAAAAGGCGCTTCCGCTGGGCACCGTTGTCACCCTGCCCGCGACCGGTTCCGAAATGAACTGCCTGAGCGTGATTTCGCGCCAGTCCACCGGTGACAAGCTGCTGTTCTCCAACCCGCTGGTCTATCCGCGCTTTTCCGTGCTGGACCCCATGCGCACCATGAGCCTGCCCATGAAGCAGGTGATCAACGGTGTCGTGGACTCCTTCGTGCATGTGATGGAGCAGTACATGACCTATCCGGCGGATGGCATGGCGCAGGACCGCTTTTCCGAAGGGCTGCTGTCCAGCCTGCTGGAAATCGGGCCGCGCATCGTGGCTACGCCGGATGATTATGACCTGCGCTCCAACCTCATGTGGGTCGCGACGCTTGCGCTGAACGGCCTGATCGGCGCGGGCGTGCCGCATGACTGGACAACCCACATGATCGGCCACGAAATCACGGCGAAATACCACATCGACCACGCCCGCACGCTGGCCATGGTGCTGCCTGCCCTGCTCCGGGTGCGCCGCACGGAAAAGCGCGCCAAGCTGCTGCAGTACGCCGCACGGGTCTGGAACCTGACCGAGGGCACGGAAGACGAGCGGATTGACGCGGTTATCCGCAAGACCGAGGAATTCTTTGAAAACCTTGGCGTGCCGACCCGCCTGTCCGCTTACGGGATCGGGAGTGAAGGCATCAGCGATCTGGTGCGGCAGCTTGAAGATCACGGCATGACCCATCTGGGCGAAAACGATGATGTGACACTTGATGTCAGCCGCAGAATTCTGGAAGCCGCCGCCTGACCCACAGGCCAGTACCGCCGGAATGACCTGAAAATACACGAGGATTAAAATGGCTTACGCTACAACCAATCCCTATACCAACGAAGTTGTCGCCACCTTCCCCGACGCCACGGACGCGGAAGTACAGACCGCGCTGACCGAAGCGCATGCCGCCTTTGAAGCGTGGCGCGACACCTCCTTTGCCGAACGCGCGAAGGTGATGAATGCCGCAGCCGCCATCCTGCGCCGCGATATTGATAAATATGCCCGCCTCGGCACGCTGGAAATGGGCAAGCTGTTTGAGGAATCGAAGAAGGAAGTCATTCTTTCGGCCGAGATCTTCGAATACTATGCCAGCCATGCCGAAAACCTGCTGAAGCCGGAAGTGCTGCCCGTGGCCGACCCGGCGGAAGGCAAGCCCGTCCTGGTTCACGAACCGCTGGGCATCGTGCTGGCGATCGAACCGTGGAACTTCCCCTTCTATCAGGTGGTGCGCATCATCGCCCCGCAGCTTTCGGCCGGGAATGCCGTGCTGCTCAAGCATGCGTCCAACCTGCCGCAATGCGCCGCCGCCTTCGATACGCTCATGGCCGAGGCGGGCCTGCCCCACGGGCTGTTCCGCAACCTGTACGCGGCCCGTCCCCACACCGCCATGATCCTGAACGACCCGCGTGTGTGTGGTGTGGCGCTGACCGGTTCGGAAGGGGCTGGCACGGTTATTGCCGGTATTGCCGGCAAGGCGCTGAAGAAGGCGACCATGGAACTGGGTGGGGCCGATGCCTTCATCGTGCTGGACGACGCCGATGTTGAAAAGGCGGCCCGCTGGGCGGTGACCGGCCGGCACTGGAATGCCGGGCAGGTCTGTGTCTCCGCCAAGCGTCTGATCGTGGCCGACGCCGTTTATGACCAGTTCCTCGCACTGTACAAGGAAGGGGTCGCGGCCCTCAAGGCAGGTGACCCGATGGACCCCGCCACCACGCTGGCGCCGCTCTCCTCCCAGGCGGCGGCGGATGACCTGCGTGACCAGGTGACGCGGGCGATGGATCTGGGCGCGAAGGTTGAAGTGATCGGCGCACCGGTTCCCGAACAGGGCGCTTTCTTCCAGCCCCTGCTCATGTCCAACCTTGATGAAAGGAACGCGGCGCGACACTGGGAATTCTTCGGTCCCGTCACCCAGATCTACCGTGCGAAGGACGAGGCCGACGCCATCCGCATCGCCAATGACTCCCCTTACGGCCTGGGCGGTTCCGTGTTCACGCGCGATGAAGCCCGTGGCGCCCGCGTCGCGCGCGCCATCCGCACGGGCATGGTGTTCATCAACCACCCCCTTGTTCCCAAGGCGGACCTGCCCTTTGGTGGCATCAAGAATTCGGGGTATGGCCGTGAACTGATCGGCCTCGGGATCAAGGAATTCATCAACCACAAGCTGATCAACATTGTGGAAATCGACGCACCGTTCTGATGCGGTGGACAGGCGCGGCCGTTAACGGCGTTACGCGCCTGTCATGACCCTGAACAGGACAAAACCCCTTGTGGCATCTGCCGCAAGGGGTCTGTTTTAACTGACGTATGAAAAAACAATAAACATCAACGCCCGGCAATCTGGTCTTCGAGCTTTTTCTTCTCGGCGGTCAGGGCATGGACGTGTTCCGGATTTTCCTTCTGCGCGCGCGCCAGATCGCGTTCCACCTCCTTCAACCGGTGCTCAAGAGCCGCGGCGGAGGGTTCGTGATGTGTGGTCATGATATTTCTTCCTTACAACTTTATCCCGCGCTCCAGATCAGGGGCATATCCGCTGGCCTGAGGACTCCCGCCGGTCAGATCGATGCCGTCCAATGCTGGTAACGCCGTCTCATTCACGAAACGTGGTGTCACGGAAGGATGGTTTACAGGGGCCAAAACGCGGAGCTGCGATGCACACAGGATGTAGCGCACCTTTCCCCAGGCAGCGGCCTGACACAGCCGGTTCACGAAACATCCTGTATTCATAAGGAAGTTTCTGGTCAGGATTTTTTCAGAAAGCTTCAGGGAACGCCGCCTTTTTGAGAAAAGGCGGCGCCCGGAAACTTCTGGTGTTTTATATCAATCCGTCAGGATGCCGCCTGCAGGGGCGGGATGGTGTTGGCGATGCTCTCCCCGAACGGACCGGTATTGTTCGCGCTGGCTGCCGGACGCGTGGCATGCGCCGTGGGCAGCAGGGGGAGAACGAGTTCACCGAAGCGCCAGGCTTCCTCCAGATGCGGATAGCCGGAAAAGATGAAGCTGTCACAACCGGCCCTGCGATATTCGTCAATCCGCTCGGCAACGGTTGCCGGGTCGCCCACCAGTGCCGTGCCAGCCCCGCCGCGCACCAGCCCCACGCCCGCCCACAGGTTGGGGCTGACC
>NZ_BAIO01000027.1 GCF_000613305.1 Komagataeibacter kakiaceti JCM 25156 | reverse complement strand
CCGCCGCCCCGCGCTGGCGGCGCTGGCCGTATGCGGCGGGGGAGTGGATGGAGCGGGCTACCGGCGTCTGCTCCACCATTACGAGCGCTCCCTCGTCATCGCGCTGCGCCATCATGTCCTGACCGCCGTGACCCTGCCGCTCAGCCTCGCCGTCATGATCGGGGTGATCGTGCTGATGCCCAAGGGGATCCTGCCCAAGGAAGACGTGGCCATGGTCATGAACTTCTTCCGCGCGGACCAGACCATCTCCTTTCCCGCCATGAAGGAGAAGATCCGCGCCATAAGCGACGCGATGGCCGCGGACCAGGACACGCAGGAAGTGGTGGCGTTTTCAGGTGACACGAACATCGAGGGGCAGGCCTTCGCCCAGATGATCGACCGCACGCAGCGCAGCGATGGCCCCGATGAGATGATCGAACGCATCCACAGGCGGCTGGCCAACATTCCGGGGCTGGACATATCGCTGTTCTCGGCAGGTGACATAAGCGGCGGCGGCGGGCGGCAGAAGGAAGGGGCGTACCGCTACCTGCTGACCAGCGACAACGCCGATGACATCTATACATGGGCCCCGCGCCTGACCGCCGCGCTGCGCGCGGGGCCGGTGCTGCGCGACGTGACGACCGATGTCATGAACAATGGCGCGGCCATCCATGCCGACATCATCCGCGACCTTGCGGCGCGCTACCTCGTCACGCCGCAACTGCTCAGCAACACGCTGTATGACGCCTTTGGCCAGCGCACGGCGTCCAACATCTCCACCTCCCTCACCACCTATCACGTGGTCATGGAAGTGGCGGACCGGTACCGCACCTCACCCGACATCCTGCGCTCCTTCCGCATCTCGACCGCCGGGGGCAGCGCGGGGGGGCGGCACGGTGTCGAACACGGTGCGCGTGCAGGCCGAAACGAGCGCGCAGGAAAGCCGCAGCGCGCAGCTCAGCCAGCAGTCATTCCGCAACCAGATCGCCAACCGGCTGGCGGGCGGGGCGGGGGCGTCGAACGGGTCGGCCGTCTCCTCCAGCACCGAGACGATGATCCCGCTTTCCGATGTGGCGCGTCTTGTCCACCGGCCCACGGCCATTACCGTCTCGCACCGCGACGGGTTCGTATCCGCCGCCATTTCCTTCAACCTGGCCCCCGGCATGGCCCTGAGCGACGCGGCGGCCACGATTGCCGACACCATGATCGACATGCATGTGCCGCCCTCCATACATGGTGGATTTACCGGGCAGGCGGCGCAGTTCCAGTCCGCCATCATCAACGAGGTGCTGATCTTCATCGCCGCCCTCGTCACGATCTACGTGACACTGGGCATCCTGTATGAAAGCTACATCCATCCGCTGACCATCATGTCCACCCTGCCTCGGCCGGGGTGGGGGCGGTGCTGGCGCTGTGGGCGACGGGGCAGGAATTCTCCCTCATCACCATGATCGGGATGATCCTGCTGGTCGGTATCGTGAAAAAGAACGCCATCCTGATCGTGGATTTCGCCCTGCACGCGGAACGCGACCGGGGCCTTTCCCCGCGCGACGCCATACATGACGCCTGCGTCCAGCGCTTCCGCCCCATTCTCATGACCACGCTGGCTGCGGCCCTGGGGGCCGTGCCGCTGATCACCAATGGCGGCTACGGCGTGGAAATGCGCCGCCCGCTGGGCATTACGGTGGTTGGCGGGCTCATGATGAGCCAGTTGCTCACGCTCTACACCACGCCGGTCATCTATCTTTACATGGAACACATGCGCACATGGACCGCGCGGATGGTCCGGCGGCTCGTGACCCGTGGGCGGGCATGAAAAATCTTTTCCGCAGGCAAAAAAAGGGGTTGCGGGGGGCGGCGGGGTCGGCTAGAAACCGCCTCACAGCGCACCCGTAGCTCAACTGGATAGAGCACCAGACTACGAATCTGGGGGTTAGAGGTTCGAGTCCTTTCGGGTGCGCCACTTTTCCTGAAATCATGAATAAGCTGGCGACCACGATCATCATCGTGCCTGTCCGCCTGTATCGTGCCGCTGCGCGGGCGACGCCATGACCGTTCGTTATCCGAAAAAAGGTGCCTGCCGCCTGCCGGGCTGCTACACCTTGGCTGATTTGCTTTGTCCGGATTCAGGAAACAAGAATGAACGGGTCCCGCCCCCCCGAGAACATTCCGCCACAGGCCCCATCCGCGCAGGGAACGGGCGTTTCCGGCTGGATTGACCGCAGGATTCCGGTCATAACCGCGTTCCGCCGGGAATATATCGACTTCCCCATGCCGCGTAACCTGAACGGGCTGTGGAATTTCGGGGCGATCCTGTGCGCGGTGCTGGTGGTCATGCTGGCCAGCGGCGTTTTCCTGGCCATGAACTATACGCCCACGGTGGCGGATGCCTTCATGTCGGTCGAGATGATCGAACGCCAGGTGCCCGGCGGGTGGATGCTGCGCGCGATCCACGTCACGGGGGCGAGCCTGTTCATGGCGGCGCTCTACATCCACCTGTTCCGTGGGCTGTATTATGGTTCCTACAAGCAGCCACGCGAGATCCTGTGGCTGTCGGGGCTGGGGCTCATGCTCATGGTCATGGTCACCGCGTTCGCGGGTTACGTGCTGCCATGGGGGCAGATGTCCTACTGGGGGGCGGATGTGGCGGGCAAGGCGATGGGGGCCATACCGGTCATCGGCCCAACGCTGGAGCATGTCATGGAAGGCAGCGACCAGTTGGGGGATATTTTCATCCACCGCTTTTTCGTGCTGCATTTCCTGCTGGCGTTCGCCATCGTGGCCGTCGTGGGGCTGCATGTGGCCGCGCTGCATGTGCCCGGCCCCAACAACCCCACCGGCACCCCCCTGCCCGCGCGTGAAAACGTGCCCTTCCATCCCTATTACACGACCAAGGACCTGACGGGGCTTGTGCTGTTCGCGCTGGTGTTCGTGGCCCTTGCCTTCCTGTGGCCCGGGCTTCTGTCCGAGCCGGAGAACTACCGCCCCGCCAACCCCATGCACACGCCCGCCGATATCGAGCCGGAATGGTATTTCCTGCCGTTTTACGGAATGCTGCAATCCGTGCCGTCAAAGTTCGGCGGGCTTGTCGCATCGGGCGGCGCGGTGCTGATCCTGTTCGCGGTGCCATGGCTCGACCGCTCCCCCATCCGTTCGGCCCGTTTCCGCCCGCTGTGCCGGGTGGGCCTGCTGGGGCTGGTGGCGGCGTTCGTGCTGATGGGTCTGGTGGGCCGCCACCATGCCGCGGGCGGCTGGATGACCGTGGGGCGGCTCGCGACGCTTTATTATTTCAGCTATTTCCTTGTGCTGCTCCCGCTTTGCGCACGGCGGGAAATGCGCGGGTCCGGGGCCTGAACCATCCGGCCTCAAGGAACGGGTCCAGCATCCGTGACTTGACGGGCGCGCGCGCCTTCCCACACTCTCCGCCCGACCGGGGTGTCCGCCAATGGCGGGCTGAGATCATACCCGTTGAACCTGATCTGGGTCATGCCAGCGAAGGGAGGCTGACCTGTGGCGTCCGTTCCCTGCCTGCCATGTTCCGTGGAAGTCGTGGAAGAGGGATTCCGCATGCGCGCCATAGTCGCCCGCACACTTGGCCTGGCCATCCTTGTGGCCTGCATGGCCCTGCCGGTACAGCCCGCCCGCGCGGGCGGGCGGCAGGTTACGGTCGTGCTGGACTGGTTTCTCAACGCTGACCACGCCAGCCTGCTGGCCGCGCAGTACAGCGGCGCTTTCGCCCGCCATGGGCTGGATGTGAAGCTGATCGCGCCCGCCGATCCCGGATCGCCCGCGCGCCTGGTCGCGGCGGGGCAGGCGGATCTTGCCGTATCCTACCAGACGCAACTGGGCATGCTGGCGGATCAGGACATACCGCTGGTGCGTGTCGGCACGCTGATCGATACGCCGCTCAATGTGCTGATCACCGGCGGTACGATCCATGAC
The DNA here is from genome assembly GCF_000613305.1 of Komagataeibacter kakiaceti JCM 25156. The sequence continues at coordinate 9,782 of NZ_BAIO01000027.1, read as the reverse complement.
CTGTCGGAGCTGAAGGGCAGGACCATCGGCATTTCCATTCCCGGCGTGGATGACGCCGCCCTTGACGCCATGCTCCATTCCGTGGGGCTGGGCATTGCGGATGTGCGGCAGGTCAATGTCAATTTCCAGCTGGAGCAGGCCATCATAAGCCACGCGGTGGATGGGGTGATCGGGGCGGTACGCACCTATGAACTGATCGACCTGCAACAGAAGGGGATCAAGGTCACCGCCTTCTTCCCGGAGGAGCACGGCGTGCCCATGTCCGATGAGCTGATTTTCCTGGCCGGGCGCGACCACGCGCATGAGGCATGGATAAAGGCGTTCATGGACGCGCTGGCGGAGGGGGCCAATACGCTCATCAACCACCCTGACGCCATTCTGGCGCAGGCGATTGGCGACCACCCGGAACTTGACACCCCCCTGAACCGGGCGGCGTGGCAGGCCACGCTGTCACGGCTGTGCAAGCAGCCCGCGCTGCTGAACGTTCCCCGCTACCGGGCGTTCGCCGCCTTCCTGCATGCCCATGGCATGATGACCCACGACATCCCGCTTGAGCGGTACGCGCTTGATCCGTTCAGCACGCCTGCGGCCCCCTGAGATCCCCTGCAAACCCTGAAGCTTTTTTCAGAAAGCTCCGGCAGACGCCGCCTTTTAAAAAAAGACGGCGCCCGGAAATTTTTGTTGTTTTAAAAGAACCTATAAGTTCAGTCCTGTGGGGTGATGCTGGCCAGCAGGTCGCGCTTGTGCGGCAGGAAGGTGGTGATCCGCAGGCCGTGCCAGGCCACGATGCTGTCCCCCAGGAACATGCCCAGCGCGATGACGGTACACACCAGCGCGTTGCCGAACATGAGCACCAGCCACCACGCGATGGATGAATCGCGCACGCTGCCCAGAAACAGCGCAAAGGCCGAACCGCAGGCGGACGCGCCCCCCACACCCCCGAACAGGATCGCCGCATCCAGCAGCAGCGTGCGGTAATGCAGCAGCCCCAGCCGCTTCATGAGCATGTTGGCATCCTTGCCGCTTTTGTCATCCATGGCATCGAGCTTGTCACGCACCGTCTCGATCCGGTCACTGACACGGGCCAGACGGGTGTTGAACATGTTGAGCAGCGTACCGATGCCCGACAGCATGAACACCGGCGTCAGGGCGGTCTGGATCAGATGGGCGACCCCATCAACGGATTCGTCGGGAATAAGACCGGGAAAGGCAGACACGTCAGGCATATCCTAGGCTGGGGGCAGGGCCTGCGTTTTTTGGGCTTATCCCCGCCCCCGTCAAGGGGCAGAGTCGCGCTGGACGGCCCGGGAGAATGTCATGTCACATAATTACGCCACACCGCTTACGCCCGAAAAACGGCTGGCGCGCGTCCTGTCACGCATTCCGGCGGACTGGCCGCTTGCCATCGACCGCCAGCCCGACCACACGGGCACGGCCTTGTGGCGTGCGCGCCTGACCCCGCCGGGGCATGACGCACTGGACTGGACCCCACCACAGGACACCATGGTGGATGCGCTGGAAGCCGCGTGGCGGCAGGCCCGCGCCCTGCTGAACGACGGGACTGGCGCGCGGGGTACAGTCAAGAACTAAGTTAATAAACTATAAACACGGATTTGTGAGTGTTAGTCCTGTATTCCTGAAACCATAAATCCGCCTCCAGTCATTTTTTATTGAATAAATTCAGAAATTCAGACGCACACGATTGTTTGATGCACGGCCGGAAAGGTTCCCGGACAGGACCGATCCGGCCCCCGAAAGCCACCGCCATGCCCTGATATAGTACGGGATCAGTCGGGAAACGCGCATGGGCCGCATCCGGGCCGGCTTCTGAACATTCCAATAAAATAAAGGAATTTTTTATTTCGATACGGGCGGAATCCCTGTTTTCCCGTCCTTGCCGCAGGGCATAATCTGTGAACGGACGCATGTTGCACCCCCCGTCCCGACCTGCCGGACGGGCCGATGTGCGCCCATTGACCCACGCGGTTTTATACAACAGGAATGCTGGCAGGGAGTTTAATACTATGTCGGCTGGAAAATTGGCGCGTATTGGCGCGGTCGTTGTCATGGCAAGCGGGGGCGCATCCCTCGCCTGCCCCGATGAGGCATGCTGATGATTACAGTGAACTCCTTGATATCCTGAAGGCGAAGGGCAGCCTGACGCAGGGTGAGTACAACGGACTCCTGAGCCATCACATGCAGCACGTACGCGCGGCCGCCTCGGCCACGCGTGCGCAGCAATACGTACCCGTGCAGCGCCATCTGGCCACCCCGGTCTCCACGCACACGGCCATGCGCAGCGCCATGGGCCAGCCGATCCAGCCACCGGGCAATATCAATATCGGCGGCGGGATGGACCCCAACGACGTGCTGGCCCAGGCCCAGCAGGCCGCCGCCGATGCGCAGGCCAGCGCCGCATCGGCCGAATCCACATGGCTCGCCACCCAGCACGCCATGAACAGTTCCGACTTCGTGCGGGTCAACAAATACGTGCCCGGTGGTGGCCTGACCTTCAAGGCGGGGCCGATCGACATCAACCTGTCGGGCTTCATCAACGGGTTCTATACATTCAACAGCCCCGCTGGCGGCCATTACGTGGCGGGCGGCGTTTCAACGGGCAGCAGCGGGTTCGATTCCTCGGCGCTGCGTAACGGCCTGCTGCCCGCCGGCCTGATCCTCAAGCTCAAGACCACGCAGAACGGCATCGACCTGGCCGCCGTCATGGGCATGTATCCCGGCATCAACAACGCCAAGAACGGCGCGTTCAACGCCAATACCGGCGGCAGCCGGTGGGGCTGGGAACGGCCGGTATCGATTTTCGTCAGGTTTACGTCACGGCGGGCAACAAGAAATGGGGCACGTTCAAGATCGGTCGTGACCTTGGCATCTTCGGCGGTGACGCCATTCTGGATGACGCGACCCTGCTGAGTGTCGGCTCCACCGGCAGCAACGCCGCGCCGGGCAATACCTCGCTTGGCCGTATCGGTGTCGGTTACGTGTATGCCGACTGGATCCCGCAGATTTCGTACCAGTCGCCCACCATCAAGGGCTTCCAGGGCACGATCGGCATCCTGCAGCCTCTGGATGAATTCGATTTCTCCGGCGATGACGCCAATGGCACCGCCTATTCCGCCAGTTCCACCCAGCACAGCTCCCCCATGATCCAGGGCAAGGTCACGTATGACTTCAAGATCGGCGGACTGAGCGCGCGCATCTGGGCGAGTTTCCTGACGCAGCACCAGCAGGATCTGATGGTCAGCAGGACAACATCGGTCACAACCCAGCTGCGCGAAGCCAACGACGGCATTTACAACATGACCACGAGCGGTACTGCCGATGTTTCCGTCATTCCGGGTGAAAAACACGGCGTCACGGCGGAAGCGGGCGAAATCGGCACGAAGCTGACCTACGGCCCGGCGCAGTTCGTGGGCTATTATTACCGTGGCAGCGGTCTGGGCACGACGGGGCTGTTCTTTGATGGCGTGGCCAGCAATGGCCGCAAGCGGGCATCGGAAGGCTATTATGTCCAGATGATGTATAACTTCACCAAGAAGTTCAAACTGGTCGGCAGTTATGGTGTCAGTAATCTCTATCAGGCCGCTGGCGAGAATGACCCCGATCTCGTGCGCCGCAATGAATCGGAAGTGGGCGCGGCCTATTACAAGATGACGGACTGGCTGAATCTGGTGGCGGAATACGCCCATACCAGTTCCGCCGCCCATGGCCCGTACAAGGAGAGCGACAACAGCGCCTCCGGTGGTATGATCCTGCTGTTCTGATCGCGAAGCCCGCAGGAAATCGGGGGCATATCCGGCACGGACTGGTCCCGGTTTCCTGTTCTTTTTTGTAAAAAAGAATCCAAAACGCCTGACTACAAATCATGAAAAGTTTTTGGTGAAGCTTTTTTCAAAAAGCTTCGGGAAACGCCGCCTTTTTGAAAAAAGGCGGCACCCGAAAACTTTTACTGTTTACCAGTCAATTATTTTCAAACGGCGTCCCGACGGCATACAGCCCGATTGTCAGGTATTTGCCCGTGGAATAATTCAGCCCCGTCTGCTGCCCCAGCTCACGGATTTCAAGACCAGTCTGCCGGGCACGGTCACGAAAGGCCGCCAGATCGCCCGTGCCCACCAGCGCCATGCCGCATCTGGGGTTCTGTTGCAGGAAATCGGCGGCGGCACGCGCGCCAATCAGGCGCGTCGTCTCCCCTAACAGAAAGACAAGGCTGGGTTCCGAATCCGATGTCGAGGCCACGATGGTCTGCGCGCAGGGACGGTGCGCATCCACCAGTGTCGCAAGGCGCGGGCTGAGCCAGATTGTCTGCAAACGCGGGATCACGGTGGAAAACAGACCGACATGGATGATCACCGCCGCCGCCACCGCAGCCATGGCGGCGTTCAGCGCATCGCGGTGCAGGATCAGGTAACCCGACAGAACCAGCAGCGGCAGCGCGCCAGCGGGGATCAGCAGCGCCGCGGGGGACAGGATGCCCTCCATCCGCCACAGCAGTACCGGCCCGGCAAAAGCCAGAACGGACCCCAGCGTAAACCAGATCAGCCCATAGGCCGCCAGCAGGCCACGCGCCCAGAGCGCCCGTGGCCATTCCCACTGGCCGGAAAAGGATATGACCGCCGCGGCCGTCAGGATGGCGATGGCCGGATAGGTCGGCAGCACGTAATGGGGCAGCTTGGTCGCGATGCTTCAAACACCAGCCAGTGCGGTATGATCCAGCAGAGCAGGTAGCGCACATGCGGCTGATGGCGCCGTGCCCAGATGAAAGGCAGGCTCATGGCCGCGAACACCGATCCCGGCCAGAACGCGATGGCGAAAACCGCCAGATGATACCCCGGCGGCAGGCCATGTGTTTCCTGCCCGCTTGCCACCTTGCCCAGAAAATTATGCCCGACCGCGCGTGAGAAGAAATCCCCGTGGCTGATGACGCCAATGGCGACGCACCATGGCACCACGATCCCCAGCATGAGCAGCCAGCCCCATGCCGGCGCAGGCGATACCACCAGTCGGTCCGCCTTTCCACCAGCGCCAGGGCAAGCGGCGTGCCAAAACCGGGAACCAGCACGACCGGCCCCTTGAGCATGAGGCCACACCCCAGCGCGGTCCAGTACAGCACCGCCGCCGCAAGCGGTGTCGCCCGGTCGCGTTCCCGGTCCAGATAGGCGCGTAGCAGGCCGCATTGCACCAGCAGCACGCACAGCAGCAGTGTGGTGTCGATGGTGGCCATCCGCCCTTCCGCCGTCATCAGCACCGATACGGCCAGCAGGGCGGCGGCCAGCAGGCCACAGGCGGGGCCAAACAGGGTCGCGCCGATCCATGCGGTCAGGACCGTGGCGGCCGTGACCGCCAGCAGGGAGGGAATACGATAGGGCCAGACGGCATGGGTTCCCTCCATGCCGGTCAGACGGACAGCAACCGCCTCCAGCCAGTATATGCCGGCAGGTTGCAGGTAACGGGGCTGATCCAGAAACCGGACATCGACATAATTGCCGCTGTGCAGCATCTGGGCCGTGGCTTCCATATAGCGCGGTTCGTCACGGTCCAGCGGTGGCATTGCCGCGCGTCCGGGCAGAAACAGCACAAACACGGACAGCGCCACCAGAATATAGTGGCGCAGTGTCAGACGTGTCATGGCACGATCCCTTCAGCGTTCGGTAACGCGTTTCGGTATCCTGGCGCGGCTGTTCAGCCACATTACACCCAATATATCCCGAATGCCGACAAGCGCCCGGTTGAGATTGGTGTATTTTGAAGATCCATGCAGCCGGTTGCGATGGTGAACCGGCATGCAGACCAGCGGCACCCCGCGCCGCCCCATAAGCGAGGGCAGGAAACGGTGCAGCCCCTCGAACTGCGGCAGGCAGAGAAAATCCGCCCGGCGAAACGCCTTGAGCGAGGCCCCGGTATCCGGGCACCCATCATCAAGCAGGCGACGGCGCAGGCCATTGGCGAAGCGTGAGGCCAGCCTGCGGGAGATATTGTCCCGCCGCTTCGTGCGGACCCCCACGACCAGCGGCGCGCGGCCCGTCGCGGCGCGGCCCAGTTCAAGCATCGGGGCGAAATCAACCGGATTATCCTGCCCGTCGCCATCAAGGGTGATGATCCATTCCCCCCGCGCGGCCGCGATTCCGGTGCGCAGGCCAGCGGATTTACCACAGGCCCGGTCATGGGTGAGAATGCGCAGGCCGGGCAGGATGCCGTCATTCCTCACAGCCTCAAGGGCCGCGAGCGTGCCATCGGAACTGCCGTCATCCACAAACAGGACTTCGGCGGCGGGCAACTGGTCAAGGGACGCCGCTATTTCCTCGCACAGGGGGCGGATATTCTCCCGCTCATCCAGTACGACGGCGATAATGGAAACAACGGGACCGCGCTTATCGGTCCCGTTATCCGTTCCTGACATTGCGGCTGTGGCCAAGGGCGTCAGGCGGCGCGCTGGGACAGGGAGGCGGGCAGGTCACCGATCGACTTGTCGATGATCTTACCATCCACGTCGGCCGCAAGGCTGGTGGCCAGTGTTTCCCGCGTGGCCTGAATGGCGATTTCAATCGCCGTTTCCCGCACTTCACGCAGGGCCGAACGCTCTGCCGAGGCAATGCGGTCCTTGGCCATCTGTTCGCGACGGGTGGCGATTTCCTCGGCATTCTTACGGGCCTGCTCCGCGATGATGGCGGCTTCACGCAGGGAATGTTCGACCAGTTCCTTGGCCTCGGCCAGGGCCGCTTCCCGGTCACGCGTGGCGTCCTCAAGCATCTGCTCGGCTTCGCGGCGCAGGCGCGCGGCCTCATCAAGTTCGGCCCGGATACGCTCCGCCCGTCCGTCCAGCGCGCTCACCAGGGGTTTCCACAGTGAGCGTCCGAACAGGACAAAAAACAGGACAAAGGCAACAGCCGACCAGAAGCGGGGATCATGAAACATGATTATGACCTGTCTGTCTTGGGCAGCGGGTCAGAGACCACGTGCTGCCGCGGCAGAACCAACCTTTGCCGTCACGAAATCGGCCGGGGCGGCAATGCCGGATAACTGATGGATCAGCGTTTCCGCCGTATTCGTGGAAATTTCACGCACCGAGGACAGGGCCTTGTCACGCGCCTGGGCGACGCGGGTCTCGGCATCACGGATTTCCGTGGCCAGTCGCGCGTTCATTTCCTCGGTCTGCCGGGCGGCGGCGACACGTGCCTCCTCGACAACCTTGTCCACATTGGCCTGCGCCTCGGCCATGGCGTCATGCCGGGCCTTGTGCAGTTCGGCCACGGCTTCATCCGCGCGGGTCTTCGCCTTGTGCGCTATCCCCAGGTCCGTTTCGATCGTCTGGCGACGCTGGGACAGGACCTTTTCCACCTTCGGCAGCGCCGAACGGCTGAGCAGGAGATAGAGTACAAGAAAAATGCCAGCGCCCCATATCACCTGGCCGATGACATAGGGATTGCCGAAATCAAGCTGGGGCATGCCCTCGGCGCGCGCGCCAGGGGCAACCATGGCCATCAGCGGCAGAGCCAACGCGGACGAGGCCAGAAAAGTCCCCGCCCTTCGGATGTTGTCATACATCACGGCGCGCGCCATGTTCGCCTCCAGCGTATCAGACGAACAGGATCAGGAACGCGATCAGCAGCGCATACAGGGCCACGGCTTCCGTCAGGGCGAAGCCCAGCATGCCAAGGCCGAACACGTGCGGGCGCGCGGACGGGTTGCGCGCGATGCTGCTCACCAGCGTAGAGAAGATGTTACCCAGGCCAATGCCAACGCCAGCGAGGGCGATAACGGCGATACCGGCACCAATTTCACGGGCTGCTGCGATATCCATGTCTTTTTTTCCTTGTTTCAGACGTTCTGGATTGAAGCGATGGAAGCGGGGTAGCGACCCGTTAGTGGGCCACCGCCTCCCTCAGATAGATGCAGGTAAGGATGGCAAACACGTATGCCTGCAAGGCACCCACCAGCAATTCGAGTGCCATCAGCGCGATATTGATGACCACGGGACCAACGGCGATGATATCGCCGAAGAAGCCCAGACCGGCCAGCATGATCGTGAAGGCGGCAAACATGTCGAACATCACGTGACCGGCGACCATGTTGGCAAACAGACGGATCGACAGGCTCACGGGACGCGAAAGAAAGGAAAGGATCTCGATCGGGATCAGCAGCGGGGCCAGCGCCTTGGGCGCGCCCGCGGGCATGAAGTGGGCAAAGAACCTTGCCCCCTGCACCTTGAGCGAAACAATGATCGAGAGGCAGAACACCATCAGCGCCAGCGCCAGCGTTACGGCGATATGGCTGGTAAAGGCAAAGGAGAACGGCAGAAGGCCAGATAGTTACCGGCCAGGATGAAGAAGAACAGCGTGAACACGAAGGGGAAGAAGGACCGCCCCTCCGGGCCGATCGTATCAACCGCCATGTTGTGGATGAAATCGTAACACATCTCGGCCGCGGCCTGGAGCCGGCCCGGCACCACCGCCGCGGGGCGCATGCCCACGTACAGGAACGCCAGAACAAGAATGGCGGCTACAATCATCATCATGGGGGACTGGCTGAACCGCAGGGATTCGCCAATTACGCCCATAACGGGGTGGAGCTCGAACTGACCGAGCGCGTCGATGGATGATCCGGCCGCCAACTTCGTTCTTCCCTATATCCGTCCCGGACCGTCATCCGGTCCGTTTGCCTCAGCATTCATGGCCTCGGGCCTGACCAGACGCCAGACATTCAGCACACCTGCCACACCGCCAAGAAGCGAGAACACGATAAGGAACCACGGCCTGGCATGAAGCCAGTGGTCAAGCCCCCAGCCCATGGCAACCCCGACCACAAGCGCCGACACAAGATCCGTTCCGGCCCTGAGCACAAGGCCAAGATCGGACATCGTTCCACCGGCGGGACGTTCGGCGGCGGCGCGGGGCTCAAGGCGCTCGCGGGCTGCTTCCAGTCGCCGGTCGAAGGATTCGCCGGATGGATCGGTATCCTTATCCACGTCTCGCACCTCCCAAGGGTGCAGGCGGTAGCTAACGATGCTGCAATAACCTGTCAAGCAATGGCCGCCAAACAAACGCCTTATTCATGCATCTTTTTTATTACACGGACGTTTGGCGTCCCCTCATTCCGCCGAGGAACCGCCGGGAATGACATCATAACCCGCGCTGCCGGGGAACGCGCCGGGAAGCGGGGCATCGGCGGGTTCGATATGGATGGCCTGGTTGACATCAGGCCCTATCTCACGCGCGTTGATGGCGGTCCCGCGTTCCCCCGAGACACCGGTGCCGATGGCATGCAGCGGTGCGCCCGGACGGAGCCACGCGGCCAGACGCACGGCGTTGGTCTCACCCACGTAAACGATGCTGTGATCCTTCATTATAACACCCTGCACCTTGCCCTGTATACCATATAAAGGCGCAAGAACCGTACCGTCGACCGGAACGTCCGGGCCGATGCTGGGGGAATCAAAGGGCATGTCACCCGTGGGGGGGCGCACGTCGGCAATGCGCTGGCCCCGTGGGCCGGTCACGGCGTAGGCCCGTACGATGGGCTGGTTCGCCCCCTTCAGGCCGTTGATGGTCACCTGCTCCCCGGGGCGGACGATGGCGGGCAGGTTCTCCCCCAGTTCATGCTGGCAGAACACCTGCGTCCCGTCCGCCAGCAGCATGCCGGACACCTGACCGGTGGGGGTGAGAATGTATTGCACGAGCTGGCCGGTCGTAACCGGCAGCGGCGCCATATCGAACACCGGCGCGGGCTGCGCGGGCGTGGACGCGGGGGCGGCGGATTCGGGCCGTGGG
>NZ_BAIO01000028.1 GCF_000613305.1 Komagataeibacter kakiaceti JCM 25156 | reverse complement strand
AGCGCCGGTTTCGATCCGGTGGAGTATGTGGAACTGCGGGCCGAGACCGACCTGCAACCCCTGACCGGACTGCCCGCCGGAACGCGCGCGCGCCTGCTGGCGGCGGCATGGCTGGGAACGGTGCGGCTGATAGATGGCGTTGCGGTTCCGGCCCCGGTCTGATGGTCCTGTCGGGGCTGTGAAACTTCGGGGAACGCCGCCTTTATTGGAAAAAAGCCAGCGCCCGGAAACCCTCAGTATCGAAGTATTCGGGAATCCTCTCCGCCGCGCACCGGGACCGGTCCGGCAGGTCAGACCCCTCGCTTTGGCTCCGCCCTTCAGGCGTCCAGCTTGCGGGCCTCGTCCGGCAGCATGATGGGAATGCCGTCGCGCACCGGAAAGGCCAGCCCCGCGCGCTTGCTGATCAGTTCACTGGCCTCACGGTCATAGACCAGCGGCCCCTTGGTCACGGGGCAGACAAGGATGGACAGCAGCCGGGGATCAAGCGGCGGTGCGGGTGGCGTTTCGGTCATGGCGGCGTATCCCATGCAGGTTGCGATCATTCATGCGACATCGGTCACGAGGGGGATGCACCCTCGTCGGGTTCATGTCCAGCCCCGTCCAGCAGATTGCGCAGGATCTGCGCACGCGCGGCGGGGGTGGGGGCTTCCAGCATCATCTGGCGCGGCGCGGTGCCAAACGGGCAGATCATGGGCAGCGTGACCAGCAGGGCGGCGTCGTCCATCTGGCGCAGCGCGTCCCACTGTGTACTCACGCCCTGCGCCTCGCAGAAATCGTGCAGCGCGTTGAGCAGCCCCTCGCGGTCGAAGGGGATGTCATCCTCGCTGTCCGTCATGTCGGCCACGAAGGAGGAAACGTCGATCCGGCCCACCCGGTAGCCCCGGCGCAGCGCTGTCTCGCGCAGCAGGCGAAAACGCGCGATGCCCGTCAGCGTAATGGCGTAGGTGCCATCCGCGCGTTCGGTCATGGCGGTGATGCGGCCCACGCAGCCAATACCGTACAGCGGCGGCGTGTCGCTGTGGCCGTCATCCATCCCGGCATCGGGCATGTCATCGGCGGGGCCAGCGTCTTCCATCCCGTCCAGCGGGCGGGGCTGGATCATGCCGATCAGGCGGTTGCCCGCCAGCGCGTCCTCCACCAGCGCGATGTAACGCGGCTCGAACACATTGAGCGGCAGGCGCCCCTGCGGCAGCAGCAGGGCCTCATCAAGCGGAAACAGCCCCAGCTCCACCGGAAAATCCGCCAGGGTCATGTCCCCAAGCTGGGGGATGCGGCGGGGAATGTCGTCATGGATTACGACGGTTCCCCATCTGTCATGCCGCGTCACGAAAACAGCAGCGAGGACATGCGCCGCCGCGCGGCGATGGTGTCGGGATCGGTCTGGCCCCATGCCTCGAACAGGCGGATAAGCTGCAGGCGGGCGGCGTCGTCATTCCACTGCCTGTCCTCCTTCATGATAGCCAGAAGCTCATCGGCGGCTTCCGCGCGCTTTCCCGCCGCGTTCAGGGCGGCGGACAGTTCGAAACGGGCGGCGTAATCCTTCGGGTTGGCGGCGATGCGCGCGCGGATTCCCTCGGCTTCCTCCGCCGCCTTGCGGCCTTCGCGCTTGAGTTCGAGGGCTGCGCGCGCCCCGGTGATTTCGGCATGGCTGGCGATGGCCTCGGGCACGTCCTTCAGCGCGGTTTCGGCTCCTTCGTCATCGCCCATTTCAATGAACGCGCGGACAAGGCCACCCCACGCGGCAGGATTTTCCGGCTCGATTTCCAGCACCTGCGAGAACAGCCCTGCAGCCGCCTCGGCACGGCCTTCCTCCATCTCGGCGCGGGCCGCGTCGATCAGGTCCGCCGCCGGCAGCGCGCCACCGCCCGCCTTCAGCACGGATTCAATGAACCGGCGTATCTCGCTTTCCGGTTTCGCGCCCTGAAACATGTCCAGAATCTGCCCCTGCCAGAAGGCGGCGACCAGCGGGATTGACTGAAGCGGCAGGCCGACTTGGCCAAGCTGCTGCACCAGCGCGCGGTTGGCGTCCACATCGATCTTGACCAGACGCACCCGCCCCCCGGCCGCGCGCACCACCTTTTCCAGCACCGGGGTCAACTGCTTGCACGGGTTGCACCATGTCGCCCAGAAATCCACCAGCACCGGCACCGCGCGGCTTGCTTCCACCACATCGCGCATGAAGGTGTTCTGGGTGCCGTCCATCACCGGGTCTGGCGCGCCACCGGGCATGGCGGCGGCCGGACCGGAACTGGCGGGCCGGGGTGTCTGGCCGATAATGTAGTCCATCTGGTTCTCTATCCTGTCGGTATGCGGCCAGCAGGGGAAAGGAGGCGGCACGCGCCTTTATGCCCATGATGGCCGGTTCTTGTCGCTACATGATAGATTGGCATTCCACGCCATGCCCGCAACCGTCTTGTGGGGGGATGAAAAAAATTCGCCAAAAGCATTTTTATCCTCTTGCGCACCCTGCCGGTTTACCGTAAACACCGCCTCACCGAGACGGAGCGCGGGCGTAGCTCAGGGGTAGAGCACAACCTTGCCAAGGTTGGGGTCGTGGGTTCGAATCCCATCGCCCGCTCCAGATTTTCCACGGAAAATTAAGTCGGATACGAGAAAGCCGCCGCAAGGCGGCTTTCGTCGTTTCTGGCCGGGGCCATCATCATTTTTGCTGACACGGGCGCGGGCCCGGGTTTCTGGCCCGACAGCCTGCTTCCTCCCCGTCCTACCATCATGGATGCTTTATGCACGGTGAGAAATTTGGTCTGGCCTCCGTGATCTCATCGAATGCCTCATGTCCTCTTGCGCTCTCAGCCTCCCGCACATGCGCTGAAAGTACATCTCCGTGCAGTTGGGCACGTAAATCATCCCAGCGTTTCTGAAGAACGTTCCAATTGTGCTCGTCATAGGTGCCTTTGAAAATGATCGGCCGGATCTCGATGCGCGGCAGGTCCGCTCCCTTTTTCCCGTCAGCAATCGCCTGGTGCAACTCCTTCGCCCAGCGTGAGTTCACGCGGTCAACGCGGCCGATTTGTTGTTCGACCACGCCCGGATTCCATTCGGGATGCAGTAAAACAACGATTCGACAGCTTTCGTGGAGATTCAGTCCCTCTCGTCCCACAAGGGACTGCGCCACGAGGACGCGCGGAAAGCTGTTCGGCCGGTTGAAGGCAAATTGGAGCATACGGCGCGCCTCCGGCCTGGTCTCACCGTACATCAGACGGGCAAATCCTCCTCGCTGGCCCGAGTAGTCCTCCTTCAGATGTTTCCTGAGTGTCTCCCATATGTCATGCGCCTGCTCCTCATCCGCTCCATCTTCGTCAACGCCGTCACGATCAGCCGCCGCTTCGACGAGGCCCAGGAACACTTTCGCCAGCTCTGCGTCGGAAGAATTTGACAGGTCGGTATTTTCACTCATCGCTCGAGCCAGCAGGGTCAGATCATGCACATTGTCTCCGCTGTCATTTGCTGTTGTTTGACGCACGACAGCATCGAGAATGGCAAGACTTCTGCCACCTGCAATGTCCATGGGAAGACCATTGCGTATGCGCGAAAGCAGGTTTTCACGTTGCACCGGGCGCTGGCTGATTTCATGATTATAGCGTTTGGAGAGAAGGTCATTGAGTTCGGCCAGATTCACTTTTGATTTAAGTTGCTTGTGCGCAGCATATACGGCGGGCCATTCGGCTTCATGCACCTTGCTTTGGGGCCAGGGGATGCCCTGTTCAATGGATTTGAGCATCTGCCGCGCGTTGAGGAGATTCACCAGCACGCGCATCGGATGGGTAAACCGTCCGAAGACCAGCACTTTTTCGCCACGATCGGTTTCCTCTTCGATAGCCCTGACCGCGGCCTGGATTGCCGGATGACAGAACAGAATTTCCGAATCGTCTTTGCCCTGTGGCAGCATCTTTTTCAGGAGGGAGAGCCACCAGGCTGAGCGGCAGGATATGGGCCTTTCTTCATTAGGCGCCAGGTCCATCCCGTCTTCCCTGTCCTGCTGCTGGTCTTCTTCAATCTGTTTTTCGTCCTTCGCCTCGTCACGGAATGCTTCGTCGATAATGCCGGTGAGGCCGTGGCCGTTTCCGACTGTCAGGCGCAAACGCTGTGTTTTGGCATTTTTCATGGATTCTTCGCGGACCACGGACAGTGCTTCCGCCGCGCAGATCACCTGAAGCCAGACAGGATCCAGATCGTTGAGATCGATCGCGATTTCACGCAATTGCCGATAGCTATATTCAGACTCTCCGCTGGCTCTCACAAACGCGCGCACATCCGCGTCTTCACGCTTGTCCCGCCGCAGGAGATAGGGGCAGAGTGTGGATTGAAACTGCCCGGCGGCTTTCCGATATGCCTCCCGTACCTCGCTATTTGTGCGCCATCCCGATTGCAGGTGTTGTATTGCTTCTACGTATTGTTGTGCTGCCGTAGTAACCAGCGCACGTTGCTCCGTCGTCGCATCCATCCGGGCGAGCATATTGTCCCATTGTTTGTCACTGAGTTCAATCGGGGTCGCCGTCAGCGCCAGACAACGGCTGTTGCGGCCTTTGAGAATGATTTTTTCAAGGACCGTAGATAGGCTGCCCTCCGGCTTACGGTTCTTGTGGGCTTCGTCTATGATGATGAGATCAAATGCCCCCAGCCCCAGGCCAACAGCATTTTCAAGCTTCTCCCGAATAACGGTATTCGCGCCGTAATCCTGTGGTGAGAGCAGGTCTCTGAACGCCAGGCTCTCCAAATCCGACAGACGCCGACGTGCCGGATCGTCATTGTTCTCTTTTACGGCCTTCACAATAGAACAGGCTGCGTGCGCGACCTGGTTGACGTTTCTGTCACGTTCGTAGGCGTTACGGTACCCTTTGGGTGTCCGTTCCCCTCTCGATCGGCAGGCGGCGGCATAAAGTTCCGGTAGCAGGCACCATCGCCAGGACTGTGTGTTTTCCCCGAATCTCCAGTTGGAAAACCTGTGGGAAATCATGACGACAGGTTGTTCGGACCAGGGCGGTCCGCTGCCATTCCAGGCTTCGAAATAGCCCTGCAGGCTGCGAATGACCGGCGGGACATCAGATCCGCAATTATGGAACTCCCGCGCCCATTGGAATCCTAGACCGGGCGGAATAACGACAGCGACCCGGCCTGCGCACTGTTTGACCGCGTTGGCCACAAATACTGCAATGCGGGTCTTTCCCATACCGACTTCGTCGGCCAGGATTACGCCATTACGGCCGATCCGGTCGGCAATAGCCAGAAGGCTGGCGCGTTGCCCGTCGTTGATGAGCGAAGTGGAATTCGTGGACCTGTCCGCCATGGCGCGGAGATGGCCCGCGACCTTGTCCCATCCCAGAAATTTCTGATTCACAGCGGTTCTCCAAGCTTCGGGCAGTTTTCAAGCCGCCAAGCAGCGATCGCAGCATTGAGCGCTTTCTCGTAGAGAGCGCCTTGCTGTGTGCTGCCGGTCGCGGCAAAAGCCGGCCGGAAGGCCGCCACAAACAGGGGATGGAGGGGATTGAGCCTGCCCGCCTGGAATGTCCTGACGATCGCACTATCCTTAGCCTGCGTTAAAACCTGCTCCATGCGGTTGCACCACATCGCCCAATCCACCTCAGCTATGGAAGCCTGCTTAACGGCAATATTCTCAATCAGGCTCATCATCTGGCGGATCGGATAAGTGGCGGATGACCCCGGCTGGGCTGCCGCGGGAACGCAAACGCCGTCGATAATGTCAGCAGTATCGCTCTCTGCCAGTTCCTCGTCATCAGGCGGCATCGGGAAACTGGCGAGCTGGAGCCAGGCGTCTTCCAGTTCAAGCGCCGGGAGATCGGCGGCACAATAGCGGCCATAATGGTCCACGACAGGCACATTGGCTGTCCGTGCATCGCCCCGGTCGGACCATCTCACGGCTACCTGCCTTGGGCGCCTGCCCGGCCAGTGAATGTCGCCACATGCATCACACCTGCATGGTCGCCCGTCAGGCCCGATGACCTCAAAGGGTCCTGTCACCTCTCCTTGAGGTCCGAGCTTCCCGCCGCCGTCCTGTTCATCCCAGAGAAACAGGGCCACCGGCGCTGCGACGAAGAGCACTTCACGCTCCGCCATGTCATCACCCGCTTTAAGGGCAGGCAGGATACATGTGTCATTCTGGTGGATGGGGAGAAGGTTGGTAACAATATCGGTGCCGTCGTCTTTCCTGCCTTCCGCGGCCCATTTCAGGGATTGCGGGGCGAACACGACACCGGCTTCGAGGTTTCCCGCCAGACCGGCAACCTTCATGAAGCCGGGATTGGTCAGGTTGCCCGAGCCGAGATAGATCCAGGGGCTGGCACATTTATTGGAATCTTCGCGCCGATTGGTACTGAATATGAACTTGGCGTGCAGTGAACGTGGAGCGGGCCCGAAGTATTTCGGCTGCGCAGCTGCGCGAATTTCCCAGTCCCTTGGCTGGTTCTCGGCAATGGCCTGACAGGCATCCGGATTGACGAAAATGTTTTTTTCGCAGCTTTTCGTTACAAGCCCTTTTTTTCGCAGTGCTTCATATATCTTTTCCGGCACCAACGCGCCGCCGGAGCCGTTCCCTTCGTAAAAACCCGATCCCACGGCAAGATAGTTCCGCCCGACATGACCTGCATGCTGCTCCACAAGATGGGGGAGTTGCGCGAAAAAGGACTTCTGCCGGTTATCGAAGACGCGGGGGCGGTACCCGCGACGGGGTTGGCCTAACCTGCCAGTCCATTCGATAAATCTGGCGGCTGCATTGGCCGTATCACCACCATTGCCTGTGGCATATTCCAGAAGGCGCAAATCGAAGTTCTCCCGGAGCGACGACAGAAGGCTCCAGGCGGCGGCCAGATCTGTGCGGTTTTGATGGGCGGTGGCTGTTTCGGCGTCGTGACTGGAAACCTCGACATGCCAGGCGAGATCAAGGCTTTCTTCAAGTGTCTGGCGTGTCCAGTTGCCGGTTGAGACGATGACACGCAGAATAAAACCGTTCTGCTTCTGGAACCCGAGCACGGCGACCTTGGCATGCAGGAGCCTGAAAGGGCGCGGAACATCCTTCGCGGCCAGGTGAAGCGCCCCAGGTATGGCCGCTGGCGTAATTTGCACGTTTCCGGGATCAAGCATTACCGCAAGAAAGATCCGGCCTTGATACGCGCGCTGGGCCCGCGTCAGGCCGGAAAACCGCTCCAGGGCATTTTCCAGAAAGCTGGCGTCGGCCGCGTAACCACAAAGCCAGCCAAAGACGCCCTGATGCTGCCCGGGCGGCTCAAATAGTTGGGCCAGAGAGGAGGGGCTAAAGCTCATGGCGCTTCTCCCGCCGCCGGATTCAGAAACTTCCCGAGTTGTCCGTCAAGATCCAGATTGAGAAGATAAAGGTTATGAATGCGGCTGGAGATTCCATCGGGAACCGGTACGCGCCCCACCTTTCCGGCGCCTGGTGCCTCATCCTCTTCCTGTTTATCGTAAAGTTCGGTCTGAGGCTGTTCGGAGAAGGCCGGCCCGGGCACAACATCATCCCCGCCAAGGCGTAATACCCGATTGTCGCGCTGAACAAGGGCGCGAATGATGACAGCCGGATCCCGAGCGTTACATTGGTGGCAGAATTCCGTCGCCATGTGCCCCTCGGTCGGATCCTTTCTTTCATCAAGAAATCTCCGTGCCGCCGCGCGCAGGATTTCAAGCGATTTCTGAACGGTGGGTGATCTGCCCAGCGCATCAGGCGTCATGAGTGATTTGGCCAGGAAGGCCATATGGGCCTCGATGATATTCAGCGTGTCGATGGCGGCATCCCGCGCACGAAAAAATAGCGCGCCCAGACGGAGATCGTCCCAGTGACTGACTTCGATTTCATTCGGCCTGTGGTTCCAGGTGGCCGTGTGACCCGCGTCAAGCGATCCGACCCACATGAGGGCATTTTCCCTGCGGGCCGCCTTCCAGTCCTGGCCCGCGTCCTTGCAAAGCTGGCCTCGAATGATGTCCCGCGCGCCGGAAGGCAACGGGTCGAGAGGCGAGAGCGCCGCCCGGAGCGGGGGTGTTGCGGCAATGGCTCATCACGTGCCATGGCACATTTGTAGAGATAGCCTTCCACCGTCCCGTTATGAGGCTTGAAGCAACGGGTCGCGGCATCAATCAAATCCAGACCGGCTTTTGCGCATTGGAAGCTGTTGAAGCGCTGGCTGCCTGGCGCGACAAAGCCAAGCGCGGCAAGCGCCTCGCCCGTCGCCATGCGCATTGGCTGCGTGACATAGAAACGTGACAGGCCCAGACGTGAAAAAGTGAGCTTACCGTCACGGGGTAGTTTCTGAAGGCCGCGCAAACGGGCGTCTGCCGCCCATTTATTGTTTTTAAATGCACACAGACATGCAAGCGCCTCGATGGTGTTGGCAATCTTGATCGGCCTGACGTCGGGCCTGGTGGCGCGCAACCGGTCCGCGAGATGGACGCCGAGCGTTGCCAGAAAGATTTGTTTGGCAAACCAGACCCCTCCAAGCCCCGGCACGGCAAGTTCGTTGAATGTCCGGACCGCCGCCCCCAAATCGAGGGTCCGCGTTCTACGCGCCCCTGCAAGCTGTTCTGGTCCCAGCAGGCCCCACTTCATGGGGTGTCCTCGGCGCTTCCGGCAAGCAAACAAGCCAACCTGATCAAAATGCCCACCTTTCCGAAACGCATATCCCTCTCCCGACTGCTCCGCCCGACCCGGACGGAGGCGGCCATTATCCGTCTGGACCGTCAGACGGAGGGGATATTTCATGACACTCGCAAGCGCCATTCAGAAAGGACGCCATGTCCATGATGAACGAGGCCGCCAATTGGCCACAATCCCCGGTTGCTTCAGGTCCGGTAATGAGCCTGCTGGATACACCACCACAACCACCAGTATCTACAAAGGCTTATCAATATTTGTTTATGATGGGCGTGGCCGCCAGAACCTGTTTTGCCGGTACGGCAATAACTTCATGTACGAGGCCGTAATCAGAAATCAGGGGAAGATAAGGCGCTCCATACCGCCCAAAGGTGGCGTGCGTCCGCCATCGCGCGATGGAGGACGGGACTGTTCGTCATCGCCCGTTGCTTGGCCCTGGCCAGACAGGAAAACGCATGGTCGGCCTTTTCCTGCGGGGAGGTGAAGGCATTCAATGTCTTTTCCATCGCCTCCGCCCAGGCTGTTTCTACAGGCAGAACAGGGGGTGCCTTTTTGCCGGCTTGGCGGCACAGGCGTTCGAGCCACCGCTTGTCAAATTCCGGTGCATCGCTGACAAGCCGCCGGTTGGACGCCACGACAAGAAACCGTTCCACCACGATGTCAGCAGCTAGACCCTCCCGCACGAGAGTGCCGTACGAAATGCCATGCAGCGTTCGGCCTCCTCTGACCAGTCGGTCCAGTGTGAGGGAGGCAGGATGAGATGGGCCTCGCCCTTTCCATTTTCATCGACCCATCCGATTTCAATGGGATAACTCCTGTTGGAAAGGGAGGATGCCTCGATATCCACAAACAGAAATGGCGCTCTCATGCTCGCTTCCATAATGACCGGGATATATGCAGGACCAGATTCCGTCCCGTGGAATACAGGCATCAGGTAAGCGGGAGGGAGAAAAGCTGGGTGAAGGCCAGAGAAGATGATGGAAATACCCACCTGATAATCCTGTATTTTATATCCAGAATCGAAACCGGGGAAAGATGGTCAGAGGGCCTGTTGGCTCTTGCCAGGGGCATGGGTTCGAATCCCATCGGCTGTTCCAGATTTCAGGTAAATCAGCGGTTTCAAACAGCCCTTCGGCGCTGTTTTTGTTTTTCGGGCATGATGCCTGCCCAACCCTGAACATCACGGCGCTTTCCCATGCGGGGACGGGCCAGCGGGAACAGCTATTCTTCCCGGCCGGGCCTTCAAATGATTTGCCCCTGAGTCCCGCAGGCGGTATCCATCACAGGGCGTGATGGCGGTTGCTGTCCTTGCGATTGGTTGTGAACAGAATACGAACGGTGCCCCATGCCCAGAACCCGCGCAGCACAGGATATCGGGCAGGAATTCCTGGCGGATGTCGGCATGGGCAAGGCCCGGACCATTCTGGCCGATCCGCCCTGGCAGTTCACGAACCGGACCGGAAAGGTCGCGCCCGAGCACCGTCGCCTCACCCGGTATGAAACCATGACGCTGGATGACATCTGCGCCCTGCCCGTGGCGCAGGCGGCGGCGGAAACCGCGCATCTGTACCTGTGGGTGCCCAACGCGCTCCTGCCCGATGGCCTGCGGGTGATGTCGGAATGGGGCTTTACGTACAAATCCAACATCATCTGGCATAAAATCCGCAAGGATGGCGGTTCCGATGGCCGGGGCGTGGGCTTCTACTTCCGCAATGTCACGGAAATCCTGCTGTTCGGGGTCCGGGGCAAAAACGCCCGCACGCTTGCGCCCGGCCGCACCCAGGTCAACTATCTGGCGACCCGCAAGCGGGAACACAGCCGCAAGCCCGATGAACAGTATGACCTGATCGAAGCCTGCTCACCGGGGCCGTATCTGGAAATGTTTGCCCGTGGCCCACGTCAGGGCTGGTCCGTATGGGGCAATCAGGCCGAGAATTACGCCCCTACGTGGGAGACGTACAAGCATAACAGCACGAACGAGCGTGGGGCCGACAGTAACGCGGCCAAGCCGCCCGTGGGTGCCGACTAGCTTTCCGTCTCGTCATCTTCCGTTTCGGTCACGTCCAGGGCGGGGGTGTTGCGAATGACCGGATGGGCGTCTTTCCATGCCGCGAAGGCGTCGATCAGGGCGGGCCTGAAACCGAGGGCCAGAATGGGGCAGCCCCCGCCCCGTCCGGCTTCGATGCGATAGGTCAGCTTGCCCATCCATGTGGTGGATGCGCCGAATTTCCCCTTGCTCATTTCCGTGGGGGAGCGGCTCTGGAGTTCGTTGAAGGCGGGCACCAGTTCGGCGCTGCGGGTCAGCAGGACACCCGCCGCGATGATGTTGCAATCATAAAAGCTGCGTAGCGCGTACAGGTCGCGGTCAAAGGTCTGGTCCTTGGAATTCCATTCCATGTCAAAGGCCACGCGGTTTTTGACAAAATCAATCTTGTGGCCATCAACAAAGGCATCAATCTTATAATGTTCGATCTGGCGGGGGGCTGCCCTGCCGCGTTTGGATGGGTCGGTATAGGTGATGCGATTGATCAGCAGGTCAGCCGTCACACGGGTTTCGCGCCAGCCGAGCGGATGGAACAGGTCTTCCACCCCCCTGGCGATGCGGGACTTGTTGCCGCCCCCTGCTATGATGTCGTCCGGGGCGATCCGGAATCTCATTAATGTTTCCGTCAGTTCACGGAATTCATCCGGGCAGGACGCGGCCAGAATCTGCGCCGCGTTCCGGTAACTGAGCACTTCGTAAAGATCGAAAAAACCATCCGGAAAAAGCCGCCTGTCCACCCTGTCCCGCGATGTGATCGAAATGATCCGGGGGAGGTCGGTCGTATCGGTCATATGTATTCCCATCCTGTCGGGACTGATGAATTCGCGATAGGGTTTATGTTCTTTTTTGTAAAAAAAGAACCAAAAAACTTCTGTCTGTTTAAGCATCATGTGCTGAAATGGAGATAATGAAAAAATAATAAAAGTCTTTTTGCTTCTTTTTCTTCAGAAAAAGAAGGGGATGATACACTCCCCGAAATTTTCATATACCACATGAATAGCAGCTTACAGCAGCTTCATGATCTTGAGCAGCAGCCACGTAATCATCATGAATATGAAGCAGATGCCACCCGCCTCCACCGTGCCCAGAGCGCCCGTGGCCAGGAACATGCCGCCGGTGTTCATGCCGAAAAACCCGGTGACAAAGGTGGCGGGCAGCATGAGCGTGGTCACGATGGACACGGTGTAAAGGCGGCGGTTGGTTTCTTCCGCCTGACCCGACGCCAGTTCGTCCTGCAGGGAGCGCGCGCGGTCCTGTAAGGCCAGAAGATCGTCAAGGGCCGCGTGAATCTGGCGCTGGGAGCGGTCGCGTATGTCGTCTTCCGCCCATTCGGGCAGCTCCAGATCCTCGTTATGGAAAATACGGTCCACGGGCGAGATGACGCGCCGCAATTCGGTCGAACGGCGGCGCACGCGCCCGATCAGCCCGCTTATGCGCCCGAAATCCGTATGCTGGTCCAGCGTCAGCAGCAGATCCTCCGCCCGGTCGAGCTTGTCGTCGAGCATGGCGATGTTGCGCCGCACGGTATCGGCGAATTCCAGCAGGTATAATCAACCACTTCGGCGGGGGAATCGAAGGAATCGGCGCGCTGCAGCGCCCGATAGACCATCCCGAGTGCCGGAACCGGCTGGCGGCGCGTGGTGATCAGCAGGTCAGGCAGCACCGCGAAACGCCAGGCCGAGAGGTTCTTGTCATCCTCCGACATCGCATCGTCAAAACCCGGCAGCGCGCCGTACACGATGTCGCCTTCCGCTTCCACATTGGTGCCGCGATCGGTGCTGCCCAGCGCAAGCCGCACCTCTTCGGGCAGGCAGGGTATGGCCTGAATGTGGGCGCGGCTGGCCGTATGGACAATATCGTAGTGCAGCCACACCCATGAGTCCGGAATGGGGGGGGAGCCGCCTTCCAGCGCATGCACGATCTGCCCGTCATCCAGGCGGACGGGGCGATGGCCCGCCTGGCAGGCGATGGCCCATACCAGCCCGTTGGAAACGGATGCGGCCGATGGCATGTCCGACAACAGGGAGGTGCTGTCGGCCAAGGGGAAATCGGGCACGGTCTCCATCGCGTATCCCTCCATCATGCCGCGTGTCGCGGGTGTCGTGTCGGTTCTGGCGGGGCCAATACGGAAAACGGGCGGGCAGGCGTGTCGTGCCCGCTGGCCCCCGCCTGTCCGCCCGCCAGGTAAGCGTCCCGTCCCGTATTATTTCAGCAGGTCGGGGGAAACCCTGCCGCCGTTCTGCGCCAGTTTCTGCATCACCTGCGCGTGCAGCCAGATGTTCATGGACGCGGAATCGTTCGTATCCCCGGTGTAGTGCAGTTCGGATGCCAGTTCCTTGCGCGCGGTCAGGGAACTGTCCAGCCCCAGCAGCTTCATCAGGTCAACGATGGACGTGCGCCAGTTCAGCTTTTCCGGGTTTTTCGCGGCCATGGCGGCCAGCACGGCGTCCACG
>NZ_BAIO01000029.1 GCF_000613305.1 Komagataeibacter kakiaceti JCM 25156 | reverse complement strand
TGACTGCCGCAGCGTGCCGACCGCGTTGTTGAAATCCGCCCGCAGCGGCTGGTAGGCTTCCGGCAGTTCATCAGCCAGTTCGCAGGTCAGATCCTTGCTGGCGATGCTGGCCATGGCCTTGCCGAAACTTTCACAGACAAGCGCCTGCTCCCTTGTGGTCGCATCCGTCTGCCCTGCCAGCCGGGCTCTTTCCGCCTCGTCGATATAGACGGAAATGGCCAGATCCATATCCAGCATCACCGCCTTGGTCAGACTGCCCAGCGCCTCCCCGAACGCCGCGGCACTCAGGCCCCCTTCAGGGAACAGGCGGCGTTTGGGAAAATGTTCCTTGATCGCCGCCTTGATGAGATGGTCAAGGATGATGGCGTAGCCGCCAATGTACCATCTGGGTTCAAGGCCGATGCGCGCGTGTACCATGCCGATCTTGCGCACTCTGGCGGCATAATCATGATTGAAATTGCCGTTCGAAATATTGCTCCAATGGACGCCCTGTGCGTCTTTTGCATGAGCAATATCTTTTTCCGATGCGAAAAATTTCCTGGTGGCGGGATTTCGGCGGACCTGATCATAGAATTTATCGAGCGCCACGGGCAGTTCACGCTGGACCAGCGCCTTGAGCGCGCGGAGCGCCGCGCAGTTCCCTGGGGTCATCTGCATGAATTCCAGACGTTCGCTGACGGCCTGGATTTCAGCCTTCACTCTATCTGCTTCGGCTATTTTACGCAGCGGATTCGGCATCGGATACTCCGGAGACGTATGTTTGAAACTCTTGATGGTATGATCGTGATCCATGCCGCCCCTGTATTACGAGGGGCATTATTGATTTAACGGCAGGCATTCATTGTAATGGGGCGGTTTTTGAAAATTCATCTGGTCATTGTCACTGAAGCGAGGGGAGCGCGGGCGCACGCTCCATTCATACACTTTCGCAATGATAGCAAACTTCTCATGCTTTTCCAGAATAATTAATATACTCATAAAGACGTTTGTTTTCCGGATCGAAGTGCCTGTCTGGCAAGGAAATAACAGGAAAAATGCCTGTCGGGAAAGCCGTCTTCCTGCCAGCGCCCGGCCTGTTGGCATTCAGTTCGGGGATATGCTGTGATTATTAAGTCACAAAACCATACCTGATATGTCCGGAAGCAAATAAAGTGCCATAGGGTGGCGGATGAACCTGAAATATGTGTGTCCTGTTGTTTTGTGGATCAGAATTTCAAGGAAAAAAATCTTAACGACGGCTTCAGAAGTCTGATCACGAAATATCATACAGATTATAAAGAGTTTTTTGGTGAAGCTTTTTTTAAAGCTTCAAGAAATGTCGCCAGTTTGGAAAAATTGGCACCCGTAAAATTTTATTGTTTTTTATGAAATGGTTATCTTGAATATACCCTTTAAGGGCAAACATCCGTCTGAACAACTGAACCTGCCCCTATCCATGCTCTGGATGCGTGGACAAAGGCGTAAATCCGGCATTGAAAAAGGGTTTTGAGCCTGTTTTCCGGACAGGTCCGCCGCAGCGAGGCGACCATCGCAATGATTACAGGGGAAAACGACAATCCTGTCGTTCTGAACGAAACGTCCGCTTCACGATACATCTCCGGCCACATAATCCGGATTACGTCTGGCTGTAGGGATGCAGTATTCTGAAGCGGACCAATAAGGTGCCATAACCTGAAAATTTTTCCCGTAAGACAGTGCTTTCATTCTGTAAAAGACTGTCTTTGGGAAATCCCGCAAATCATAAGGAATTTTTCTGGTGAAGCTGTTTCCCAAAGCTTCGGGAAATGCCGCCTTTTGCAAAAAGGCGGCACCCAAAAACTTTTATTGTTTTTATCAATCAGTTGTTTTCAATAGCTTCTAAGAAAAGAAGACCAGTCATACGGGTACAGAGGTCAGTTCTTATAGTCTGGCTGTTCGCGGTCCAGCTTGCGGCGAAGCGCCTGCCAGATCAGGCGGCCCTGATCGGGGTCTTCATCAAACTGGGCTTTCGCGCGCATGATTTTTTCTTCCGAAGGAATATGCAGCGGAACGCCTGTCGCCTGCGCCGCGATCTGGATGCGGCAGGCCTGCTCCAGATAATACATGCGGTAGAATGCCTGCGCCACCGTGCTGCCCACTGTCAGCAGGCCGTGGTTTTGCAGGATCAAGGCGTTATTCGTGCCCAGGTCGCGGACCAGACGTTCACGCTCGCTCAGATTGTCATCCGCCGCGATACCTTCATAGGCATGGAAGCTGACATTGCCGTAGAACTCGATATTGATCTGGTTCAGGGGCAGAATCTTCCGGTCCTGCGCGGCTACCACCATGCCGGGGACCGTATGGGTGTGCATGACGCATGTCGCATCCGGCCGGTTGCCATGAATGGCGGAATGGATGACAAATCCGGCCGGATTGATGGGATAGGAGGTTTTCTGGCGTGGGCGGCCATCGGCATCGACAATGACAAGCGAGCTGGCGGTAATCTCTTCAAACAGATAGCCGTAAGGATTGACCAGATATTCATGCCGCCCCCCCGGCAGGCGGACGGACAGATGCGTGTACACGAGGTCCGTCATGCCGAAATGGGCGATCAGACGATACGCGGCGGCCAGTTCCTCGCGCAGGGACTGTTCCGTCTGGACCGGGGCAGGGGATGTAGCGAGAGACATGAATAAATCCTGTTCTGTCATGAGAAGACACGTATTTACCATCAAACAAGGTAATTTACTTTAGAGGTCCGCGTTTTGAAATATCCGGGGCAGTTTCCATTCCATTAGAAATAACGGGCGCCAGCCGGTAACAACCTTGTCCCCGAAAATGGCTTTTTCCGGCTATCCAGAATAGTTCAAGGCGCATATCGACATGTCATCGGTCCTGCTCATGGACGCGCGGGCGGGGCAAGGCCCGGCAAGATGTGTAACCGGAAGGACGATTTCATACATCCGGCATTGTCATCAATATAAATATCATAAAGTAGAGTTAGGGAAAAACCGGTACTTATGCGCCGCAAGGGGCAGGAGCCTGCCATGGGCGGGTAACGCGGAAAGCATTGGCAGACTGGCCTGTACCCCCGGTATGCACCGTGTATATTTTGTACAGGTGGAGAGGGTGTTCATGTCCTGAAATTGTATCATGTATAAATGTCTTATTTTATAAATTATTACTTAAATTATACATAAAACATGAAGAAAGTTTTTGGTGAAGCTTTTTTCAAAAAGCTTCAGGAAACGCCGCCCTGTTGAAAAAAGCGGCCCCCAGAAACTTCTTCATTTTAGCTTTCAGGAATCTGTTGAAATACGCAAAGGTCGCATCCACCATGGGGGCACAGTCCCGTTTCGTCAGTTCAGGCAAGGGAAATGGAACTGCTGGCGCGTTGCCTGCGCTGGACCGAATTGGGAAAACCCATGCCTTCGCGATATTTCGCGACGGTGCGGCGTGCAACTTCTATCCCCTTGGCGCGCAACCGGGCCGCGATCGCATCATCGGAAAGGGGGGTCGTTGGCGGTTCGCCTGAATCATCTGCCGGATCTGGTTCTGGATGGCGATGCTGCTGTGCATCTCGCCATTCTGCCCGGACAGGGCCGCGACAAAGAAGAACTTGAGCGGTAATATGCCACGAACAGTGGAAATATACTTGTTCGCCGTGACACGACTGACAGTGCTTTCATGCATGTCCAGACTTTCCGCCACCATGCGTAATGTCAGGGGGGCAAGTCCCGCCGGCCCCTGGGTCAGGAAATTTTCCTGTCGCCGCATGATCTCCGTCGCCACGCGCAGGATCGTTATGCTTCTCTGTTGCAGGGAGCGGATCAACCAGTTCGCGCTGGTCAGATGCTCCGCCAGAAAGGCGCGTTCCGTCGTATGGGCGCGTAAGGAAATGCGGGTGCTCAGGGCGCTATTGATCACGACGCGCGGTGTCGTGTCGGGGTTCAGTTCCAGTATCCAGCCGGATTCAGGCGTATGTTCCATCAATATGTCAGGTATGGCGAGACCCGGATTGCCCGACAGTGCCTCCGCGCCCGGTTTCGGGTTCAGCGCGCGCAGGTCGGCAACCATGTCGTGCATGTCTTCAAGGTCCACATTACAGACCTGACACAGCCGTTTCAGGTCGTGACGCCCCAGAAGATCCAGATTCGCCAGCAGTTTCGCCATTGCCGGGTCCATCCGGTTGCGTTCCTCCAACTGGACCATCAGGCATTCCTGCAGGGATTGCGCGAATAGCCCCGGTGGGTCCAGACGCATCATCCGTTGCCGTACCGCCTCGACCCGGGCCGCGGGAACGCCAAGCTGGGCGGCAATTTCTTCGGGCGGGATCGACAGGCGGCCAACGGCGTCAAGTCCGCTGATCAGGTGCGCGCCGATTTCACGTTCGGCAAGGGTGCAGCCCGACAGCACCAGTTGCTCGAATATACGCTCACGCAGGGGGGGCGCGCTATCGGCAATACGGGCCATGCCATCGTCATCCAGACCGCTATCCGGTGTCCAGCGCTGGGCGGAAGCCACCGGTTCACGGGAGGGGGAATAGGGGATGGTCTCTTTCCGGCCGGGAAGGGGGGACGCTTCTTCCGTTTCCTGCGGCTGTTCAAGGATGGGGTTTTTCTCGATCTCGCTGGTGAGAAATTCCTGAAGTTCGGCATTGGAGAACTGAAGGATCTGAAGCGACTGACGCATGCGGACGCTTATGAACAGACCCTGGTGCTGTCCCAGTTCCTGGCGATGACCTGTAGCCATGGTTTTATATTCCCATCATAACATCGGGACAGGGGGCGCGTGGCGGGCAAGTGCGGGCTTCCCGGTTTTCCCGTGTGGCGTTGGGGGTGTTGGTAACGTGGCCTGCGTCCAGCGTTATGACGCGGTCGGTCAGGCACGCGATTTCATCGGGATCGTGCGAGATATACAGAACAGGAAGACCGGCGTTCCGGCACAGCGTATGGAGATAGGGCAGGATGTCCTGCTTCCGGGCGTGGTCGAGGGCGGATAGCGGCTCGTCCATCAGCAAAAGTGCCGGGCGGCGCAGCAGGGCGCGCCCAATGGCCACACGCTGTTTTTCCCCGCCCGACAGATGGGTTACGCTACGCCCGAGCAGGGGGTCGAGATCCAGCATCGCAACGGTTTTGGAAAATTCGGGTTGCCGCAGCGCGCGCGTACCGCCATGGGCGCCAAAGAGCAGGTTCTGCCTGACCGACATGTGCGCGAACAGGGAAGGATCTTGAAACACGAAACCGATCGGCCGTTTCCACGTCGGCACGAAGCGATGACCGTCCTGCCATATCTGGCCATTGAAGTGACAATACCCCCCCTGCGCGCGTTCCAGCCCGGCGACACAGCGCAGGATCGTGCTTTTTCCGCAGCCGGAAGGACCGAACAGGGCGGTCACGCCATGGGCGGGTACGGTAAATTCCACATCGTAATGGAAAGTGCCGATGCGTCCCTGAAACGCGGCTTGGAGGCCCTGCCTGTCCTTCATGAATCATGTCCCCGCGAACGAAGCTGGAGCGAGGAGAGAAGCATGATGGTCAGGAACGAGAAGACGACCATACCGGCCGCGATGATGTTGGCGTCATGCCAGCGGGCATTTTCCACATAATCATACAGGGCGACCGACAGGACGCGCGTATGGCCCGGAATGTCCCCGCCAATCATCAGCACGATCCCGAATTCGCCCACCGTATGGGCAAATCCCAGCACGATGGCCGTGGCTATGCCCGGCCATGCCAGCGGAATGACCACGCTGTGGAAGGTCCGCCATGGTGACGCGCCAAGGGTCGCCGCGACTTCAAGCGGCTGGCGCCCCATGGCATGAAATGCATTCTGGATCGGCTGCACGGCAAAGGGCAGGGCATAAAGCAGGGATCCGATCACCAGACCGGGAAAGCTGAAGGCAAGCGTGCGGCCACCCCACAGGCGCGCGATCCATCCCCCCGGCCCCGATGGCCCGAAAGCGACCAGAAAATAAAATCCCAGTACGCTGGGCGGCAGGACGAGGGGCAGCGAGATGACAGCGCCGATCACGGATTTCCACCACCGCCCGGGCCAGGCCAGCCACCACGAAATGGGCAGCGCGATTGCAATCAGCAATGTTGTCGTAACCGCCGCCAGTTCCAGCGTCAGGACCACCGCTTCCGTTACGTCGGGGGGCAGGGCCTTCATGGCGTGGGTTCCCCGGCCGGTGTATCCGTAAGATAACCGGCGGCCCCGATCAGGCTTCTGGCTTTCGCACCATGCAGAAAGGCCATGAACTTTTGCGCCTGTTCATCGTCTTCAGACCGGGAGAGCAGGATCGCATCCTGACGGATCGGTGTGTACAGGGCCGACGGGACAGGCCAGTACGCGCCCCCTTGCAGCGGGAGTACCTGGGCCAGGGCGACAAAGGCGAGTTCGGCATTGCCGCTCTGCGCCAGTTCCAGCGCCTGACTGACCGATTGCGCCACCACCAGCTTCGGTTTCAGTCGGGCATAAAGCCCCAGCCCGTTCAGCGTTTCGATGGCGGCGGTGCCGTAGGGCGCGGTGTTGGGGTTGCATATGGCCAGATGCGTAAACGTGGCCTGACGCAGTGTCTGCTCACCGGGTGGCGCGTGCGCGGCGGGCGTCCACAGCACCAGTTGACCGATGGCGTAGGTGAAGCGGGAGGCGGCCACACCCATCCCGCTGGCGATCAGGTCGGCCGGACGTTTCGTATCCGCGCTGAGGAAGATATCGAACGGCGCGCCCTGCGTGATCTGCATGAAAAGCTGCCCGCTCGACCCGGAACTGATTGTCGCGGATACGCCAGTCTTTTGTGTAAATTCCGCCACGAGCTGTTGCGCTGTCTGTGTGAAATTCGCGGCCACGGCCAGACGGAGCGGGGCGGCCATGCCCTGTCGCGCGGCAAACAGCACGATGACGGTGGCGGGAACAAGGAGGATCAAGCGGAGTATGCGCATGGCAGTACCTTTTGTCCGAGCCATAAATCCTGACGGAGGCAGGCGGATCAGGTCCGCTATATGCCCGGCAGGCCCCGGAAAACGCCGGGGATGACGGGGCACACGCAAGAACCATGCCACATATCGGAACGATATGGAAACGACATATAAAGACAGCGTGATATTTGGTACCGAAAAAGTTCTGTCATAATCGCATGCAGGTCACGGCACGAAAATTGCGTGCTACCAGGCTGTCAATCAAGATAGGGGAGCACGAGGATGCCAGACCATGCAGGTTCATACGCCTATCCGATTGCGGTCATCATGCAGGACAATGATCCGCAGGAAGTGGAAATGGCCCTGTGGCATGCCATCACCATCCTGCGCACGCGCGGGCTGGACATAGGCGGTTTTGTGCAGAAGCGCGGCCGCCTGCGCAGCGATGGCCGCCACGAGATGTATGTGCACGACCTGACCGATGGCTCCCTGATCCGGTTGGACCGCTATCGCGGCGCGGGTGCGCGCGCCTGTACGCTGGATATGGATGCAATGGGCGCGCTGGCCGTTACGTTGCGCGCACGGATCGAACAGAACCCCGATGTGCTGTTCGTCAACCGGTTTGGCGTGCGCGAGGCGGAAGGCGGCGGCCTGCGTACCGAAATAGCGGAGGCGATCTGCCGCGGCATTCCCATTGTCGTGGTCGTAAGCCGCAACCACCTTCCGGCATGGGAAGCGTTTATCGGTCAGGCCCACGCCGCACCGGTCCTGCCACCCGAGAGCGCGAGCCTGCTTGACTGGGCGCATCTGTACGTGCGCAACCCGGCGGAAAGAATGCCCGTTGAACGTTACGCCGAGTGAAATTGGCGGGCGTCTATATAAAACGGAACATATATCTATTCCCGATCGAATATATACGATGGGGGCGTAAGCATAAGAAAAATAATGCAAACAGAAAATCTGAGAAATTTGTTATCGAATTCTATGATAATATGTTTCATATTTTTAAAATGAAGGTTGTAA
The DNA here is from genome assembly GCF_000613305.1 of Komagataeibacter kakiaceti JCM 25156. Next base: position 5,133 of record NZ_BAIO01000029.1, on the reverse strand, counting down.
CTCTTGTGCCGGAATGTCATGACTATGCATTCCGAAAGGGCATATCTGGGTGCAGTTGGATAAGTGGGGGAGGCAATAGACATGCCTGCGGATCACATTCCCTGTCGGCCCGTCAGCATGGCAGGCCAGTCAACATGGGCGGAGCGCGCTCTCTTCGGATTGCATGAAATTTCCAAAATTTTATGTGCGCCGACGGAAACGTCTGGAATTATCAAAAGTGTCCTGACCGTTCTCGAAAACTTCGTCGATATGAACAACGCCGCCGTCGTCCTGTTCGATGACGCGGAACATAACGATACGGTCATCAGCACCTACGCGGACCCCACGGCCGCGAAAACCTATTTCGACAGCATGCCGGAACAGGCGATCGGGCAGATCGTCACCAGCCAGCAGCCCCTGCTGGTTCCCGATGTGGCGCGGGATTCCAGATATGGTTTCGCCAAAGCCCCGGCATGGGAGGTTGGACCCGGCCGTATCGGGATTATCGGCGTGCCCATCATCAGCCGTGAGCAGGTCATCGGTGTCCTGATCCTGGACCGGCCCGCGATCGCCGCGGATTCAGTCGTCGGCAGTATTGATGTCAGCCTGCTTTCCATGGTCGCGGGGCTTATGGGGCAGATGCTGCGCCTCCATCGTCTGGTACAGCGTGATCGCGAACGGCTGATGAAGGATGTCGCGCATGAACGCAAAATCCTGACGGAAGATGAGGACAGCGGAAATGATTTCGGCATTGTTGGCAACAGTCCGGCCCTGCGCGCCGTGCTCAAGAAAGTCGAGATCGTGGCCCGCAGTAACGTCACCGTCCTGCTGCGGGGGGAATCAGGCACGGGCAAGGAACTCTTTGCCCGCGCCATTCACATGGCCTCGCCCCGGCAGAACAGGCCGTTCGTCAAGCTGAACTGCGCCGCCCTGCCGGAAAGCGTTCTGGAATCGGAACTGTTCGGGCATGAAAAGGGGGCCTTCACCGGCGCGCTCAACCAGCGCAAGGGGCGCTTTGAACTGGCTGATGGCGGCACGCTGTTCATGGATGAAATTGGTGAAATCTCGCCAAGTTTCCAGGCCAAGCTGCTTCGCGTGCTTCAGGATGGCGAATTCGAGCGCGTGGGGGGAACCCGCACGCTCAAGGTCAATGTCCGGATCGTGACCGCGACAAACCGCAACCTGGAGGAAGCGGTCAGCAAGGGGCGTTTCCGGGCCGACCTGTACTATCGCCTGAGCGTGATCCCCATTTTCCTTCCCGCACTGCGTGAGCGCATATCCGACATCCCGTTGCTGGCCGACGAATTCCTGCGTCGCTTCAACGAGAGCAATCATATGGATCTGTCCATTGATCCGACCGGGCTGGACGTGCTGAGCGCCTGCTACTTCCCCGGAAACGTGCGTGAGCTGGAAAACTGCATTCGCAGGACGGCCACGCTGGCGCAGGCGCTGTCATTACCGCACAGGATTTCGCCTGTCGGAGCGATGGATGCCTGTCCTCCATTTTCTGGCGCAATCCCACGCCCGCCGTCCCGCCCGTCGGGCCGCAACTGACCCATGACAGCGTGGAAACCGTGGAGAAGGACGACGCTCCGGCCCCAGCGGCGCCCGCCATGCCATCCCTGCCGGTTGATGATGTTGTTGAGACACCGCCTGTGTCCCCGGCGCCCGATCCGGCGGCGACCTGCCCGTCTTCCTCGGTCTGTTCGGCCGCGCAGGGGGAATGGAGCGCGCAGCGCGAGGAACTGATCGAGGCGATGGAAACGGCGGGATGGGTGCAGGCCAAGGCCGCGCGCATACTGGGCCTGACCCCGCGCCAGATTGGCTACGCCCTGCGCAAGAACGGGATTTCCATTAAAAAATTCTGATGGAGAGCCAGTGTCGGAATTGTCGTGGTTGGCACATTCCTGTCGCTCTCCTGACGTGGGGAACACAACGCCCCCGATAACACCGCCACCCCGACATGGCATGTTTCTTGCGCCGGACCTGATTAGCGAAAGTCAGTCCGGAGAATGGCAATGGCACAGCTCATCAGTCTGGATATGCTTGCACCGCAGGATGCGCAGGGTATGCGTTCGGCCCTGAGCGGTGAGAGCGGGTGTTCCTCCTCCAGTTGCGGAAGTTCCGATGGTCCGTCCGATCTGCCCCCGGAAATATGGGAAAAGGTCAAGGATCACCCCTGCTATTCGGAGGAGGCGCATCATTATTTTGCCCGGATGCATGTGGCCGTGGCGCCCGCGTGTAATATCCAGTGTAATTACTGTAACCGCAAATATGACTGCGCGAATGAAAGCCGCCCCGGCGTCGTATCGGAAAAGCTGACGCCCACGCAGGCGCGGCGCAAGGTCATTACGGTCGCCAACGAAGTGCCGCAGCTTTCCGTTCTGGGCATCGCCGGGCCGGGCGATGCCTGTTACGACTGGAAAAAGACCCGGGAAACCTTCGCGCAGGTGTCGCAGGATATTCCAGACATCAAGCTATGCCTGTCGACAAACGGCCTGGCCCTGCCTGACCATGTCGATGAAATCGCGGAAATGAACATTGATCACGTAACGATCACGATCAACATGGTTGATCCGGAAATCGGCACGAAGATCTATCCGTGGATTTTCTACCAGAACAGGCGCTGGACGGGGCTGGACGCTCCAAGATCCTGCACGAGCGCCAGATGCTCGGGCTGGAGATGCTGACCGCGCGCGGCATCCTGACCAAGATCAATTCCGTCATGATCCCCGGCGTGAATGACGAGCACCTGATGGAAGTGAACCGGGTCGTCAAGGCCAGGGGCGCTTTCCTGCACAACATCATGCCGCTCATTTCCGACCCCGCGCATGGCACGCATTATGGCCTGACCGGGCAGCGTGGGCCAAAGGCGCAGGAACTCAAGGCGTTGCAGGACCGCCTGTCCGACGGGACCAAGCTCATGCGCCACTGCCGCCAGTGCCGGGCGGATGCGGTCGGCCTGCTGGGTGAGGATCGCGGCCAGGAATTCACGATGGACCAGTTGGCGGATGAGGTCTCCTACGATCCATCGCGCCGGGAAACCTATCGTGAGGTCGTGGCGCAGGAGCGCGGCGAGCACATGAAGCAGCGCGAGGCCGCCGGCGCGATGCTGGCCGGGATCGACGCGGAAACGCCGGTCCTTGTCGCGGTTGCGACCAAGGGTGGTGGCCGGATCAACCAGCATTTCGGTCATGCCCGGGAATTCCAGATTTACGAGGTCTCGGCATCCGGGATCACATTCACCGGCCACCGCAAGGTGGACAATTACTGCGAAGGTGGATGGGGCGAGGACGCAACGCTCGACAGCACGATCGAGGCGCTGGAGGGCGTTCGTGCCGTGCTGTGCGCCAAGGTGGGGGACTGCCCGCGCGACAGCCTGAAGGAAGCTGGGATCGAGGTCAGTCATGACTATGCCCATGACTGGATCGAGGCCGGGATTACCGGCTGGTATGCCAGCGCCTTCGGTACGGAAATCCGGCAGACAGCCTGAATCCGCAACCTTTCATACATAAACCAGGAGAGAAGATCATGGCCTACAAAATTGTTACGTCCCAGTGCACGGTCTGCGGCGCTTGCGAATTCGAGTGCCCGAACGGCGCGATCACCCTCAAGAACGACCTGTACGTGATCAATCCCAAGAAGTGCACGGAATGCGAAGGGCATTTTGACGTGGCGCAGTGCGCCGAAGTCTGTCCCGTGCCCAATACCTGCATTCCGGCCTGACCTGTTCCGGGGGGCTGTCGCATGAGTGAGGACACGCCGGAACACGCTACGGCCGATGCCCCTGCCGATCTTACGAATGAAGTCGTGGACTGGCAGGGGCGGCAGGTACGCTGTCGCGACTGCCGGCATGAACCCATGCATCGTGATGGCCGGTGCCAGCGGGGACGTAGCTGCGTGCGTGACCGCCGGGCCCGGCGTGTGGACAGGTTTTTCCGCCATAACCCATCGGTGGCGGATGAATACCTCGATCATCCCTATGATGAAGTCCGGGCCATCGCCGTCCGGTACTGCACGATATTCCGGCTGCCCCCCATGCTGGCCGACCCGGAAGGGGAGGTCAGGGTGGGGGCGGTCCTGCGCCTGCCGGTGGCGCGTATCCTGCCCATGTCCACCGACCCGGACCGGCGGGTCAGGATCGCCCTGGCCAGCAGGCTGGAGGGCAGGGAGCTGCTCGAACTGCTGGCGGATACGGACGCGGGCGTCCGCCTCATGGTGGTGCGTCGGCTTGCGCCGGAAATGCTGCTGACAGCCGTCCGGGATGTGGACCCGGATGTCCGCCGGTGGGTCGCCCGCCGTATCGCACCGGCCTATCTTTCGTCCATGCTGGCTGATCCCGAGCCTACGGTGCGCCAGATTCTGGCAACGCGCGTGCAACGTCGCTGCTGGCGATCCTGGCGACCGATGAGGACCTGCGCGTCCGTTACACCGCGATCGAGCGGTTACCATCCGACATGCTGCATGAACTTGCCGATGACGATGAACCGCTCGTGCAGGATCTGATCAAGTGTCGTCTGTCTGAAAATATCAGGAAGGAACACCCCGATGGGACTGGGACGTGAAGAAGAAATCGAGATCCGCAGGCAGCCCGTTTTCATGCCCGGCACGAAAGTGCGCGCGACCCGTTACGTGAAAAACGACGGGACATTCGCGGGCCGGGAAATCGGTGAAATGCTGGTTCACAAGGGCGATGTCGGCTACGTGCGCGACATCGGCGTCTTTTTGCAGCGCTATTACATTTACGCCGTCGAATTCATCGAGCGTGGGACGGTGGTCGGCATGCGCGCGCGCGAACTCAACGTGGAAGCAGAGGCAGTAAAATGAAGGTCATGGTGCGGCGGGATACGCGTGGATTGTCGATTTATGTGCCGAAAAAGGATCTGGAGGAACCAGTCGTCGCCCAGCAGCATGATGCGCTGTGGGGGGGATGGATCAAACTCAAGAACGGCTGGGTGCTTGAACTTCCGGAAATGGAAGCCGAACCCCGGTTGCCGATAACGGTCAACGCTCGCAAGCGGAGCGAGGAAGAAGGGGAGGTTACATGAGTGACGTCACCCACGAAATCAGCGCGGGCCTGCGGGCCGGGCGCCTGATCCCGTACCTGGGCACGGGCGTGAGCGCATTGCGCGCCCCTGGCGATGTGCCCGCCAG
>NZ_BAIO01000030.1 GCF_000613305.1 Komagataeibacter kakiaceti JCM 25156 | reverse complement strand
GCGTTTCCAGCCCGGAACCGCGCCCGACAGGAAGGGAAAACCGCAGCCCCCCGAAAAACGCAAGGCAGGCGGACGACCGGCGCTGAAGGGGGGCATGCGTCCGTCCCGCCGGGCCGACAGCCCGTTTGCCGCCCTCGCCACCCTGCTCAACCGCCCGTGACCGCATGCAACAGTCTTCCGCCCCACCTTCCCCCGCCCAGCGCCTGGATCTGTGGCTGCTTCACGCCCGCTTCGGTCGCAGCCGGAGCGCCTGCGCGCAGATGGCGACAGGCGGGCAGGTCCGCATCAACCGCCAGCGCGTGACCAAGGCGCATGCCCAGGTGCGTAGCGGCGATATCCTGACCCTGCCCGCCCCGGACAGAAAAACAGTGATAGTCATTCGCATTATTAGTTGCGCGGAACGGCGGCAATCAGCCCCCCTTGCACGGCTTCTGTATGAAATTATTCCAGAATCCACGTGAATATTGTGGCTGCAATGCAGATGCTGGGCATGATTATGCTTTAGCTGCCGTCTTGGGCTTGCCACAACCGGAAAACACTCTCATATCTTCCGCCATTCCTGATGAGGTCATGCCCGATGTGGCGCCTCGTCCCTTCCCATGGCCGGGCCTATTGCCGCAGGCCGAACAAATAATGATCGGAGATAGGCGATGACCTATGTGGTCACCGAAAACTGCATTCGCTGCAAATTCACGGATTGTGTCGAAGTCTGCCCGGTTGACTGCTTCTACGCCGGTGAGAACTTTCTCGTAATCAATCCGGACGAATGCATTGACTGCGGCGTGTGCGAACCGGAATGCCCGGCTGAGGCCATCTTCCCCGATAGTGACGACCGCGCCACCCCCTGGGCCGAACTGAACGCCAAATACGCCGCGGTGTGGCCCAACATCACGCGCAAGATCGACGCCCCGGCCGATGCCGAGGAATGGAAAGACAAGCCCAACAAGAAAGAGCTTCTTTCCCCCGAACCCCAGAAAGGCTGATCCCCGCCTTTTCCACAGGTTCCCATAAAAAAGACCGGTGCGATTTCTCGCACCGGTCTTTTTTTATGCCGTCAGGACCGGAGGGCGATCAAGCCTCCAGCCCCCACCACAATGCCGCTTAGCGCGACATCATGTTGATGGACGTGTCATGCATGATGAAGACCGTGCCGCCCACCAGGACGATAACGGACAACACCGTGAAGACAAATGCCATGACGTTCCAGCGCTGAGCGGACGAGCCGTTCATGTGCAGGAAGTAAACCAGATGAACAACGATCTGAATGACCGCCAGCAGGGCAATCGCCCCGGCGGTGCCGGAAGGTGACATCGCATGCGACATCACGATCCCGAACGCCGCGACCGTCAGGATAACGGCAAGTACGAACCCGGTAAGGTAAGACCCTACACTCCCGTGGCTCTCTCCTGTGGAGGATACATGGTCTGCCATCAGATCACACTCATCAGATAGACAAAGGTGAAGACACAGATCCAGACGATGTCCAGAAAGTGCCAGAACAGGCTGAGGCAGGTCAGCTTACCGATCATGCGCTCGTTCAGCTCGGTCTTGCCCGCCGTCTGGAACAGCAGGACCGCCATCCACAGCAGGCCGCAGGTCACATGCAGACCATGCGTACCCACAAGCGTGAAGAAGGAGGACAGGAACGCACTGCGATCCGGGCCGTTGCCTTCAGCAATCATGTGGGAGAACTCACGGATTTCCATGAAAAGGAAGCCCAGCCCCAGCAGGAAGGTCACCCCGAGCCAGGTCCGCATGGTGCTGACCTTGTTGTCGTGGGCGGCGATCATGCCGAAACCATAGGTGATGGAGCTCAGCAGCAGGATGGCGGTTTCAATGCCAACACCGGAAAGCTCGAACACTTCGTGGCCGGTCGGACCGCCGGCGAACTGGTTGCGCATCACCGCGAACACTGCGAACAGCGAACCGAAGATGACGCAGTCCGTCATCAGATACAGCCAGAACCCGAACACCACAGGAGATTCGTGGTGTTCGTCGTGGTCGTGGACTGCATCAGCAGTAATGTTTTGCGCCATTATTCCGCTGCCTGTGCTGCCATAAGGTTACGGGAGTGCTCCTGTTCGATACGAACAATCTCGGAGACCGGCACATAGTAGTCGACATCGTTGTTGGCGGAACGGGCGATCACCGTAGCGATGATACCGATCAGACCAACAGCGGCCAGCCACCAGATATACCAGATCGCACCGAAGCCAAGCACGAAGCTGAAGGCACCAATCACGAAGCCGCACGCCGTGTTCTTAGGCATGTGGATCGGCTTGTAGTCGCCACCAACCTTGCGGGTATCGATACCGGCTTCCTTGTCATGAGCAAAGGCATCCAGCTCATGCACGGTCGGCACGATGGCAAAGTTGTAGAACGGCGGCGGCGAAGAGGTGGACCATTCCAGCGTACGAGCGTTCCACGGATCGCCCGTCAGGTCACGGTTTTCAGCCAGGTTACGGTCACGGACGGACACGTAGATCTGCGTGAGCTGGCAGACAACACCAAGCGCGATGAGCGCGGCGCCGAATGCGGAGATCAGCAGCCAGGGATGCCATTCCGGATTGTCGTAGTGGTTCATGCGGCGGGTCATGCCTTCGAAACCGACAACGTAGATCGGCATAAAGGCAAAGTAGAAGCCAACCAGCCAGAACCAGAACGCCCGCTTGCCCCAGGCTTCGTTCATCTTGAAGCCGAACGCCTTCGGGAACCAGAAGTTCATGGCGGCGACGTAACCGAAATACACACCACCGATAATCACGTTATGGAAGTGAGCGATAACGAACAGGCTGTTGTGCAGAACGAAGTCAGCAGCCGGGATCGCCAGCATCACACCGGTCATACCACCGATGGAGAAGGTGATCATGAAGCCGATCACCCAGTACATGGTCGCGTGGAATTCGACACGCCCCTTGTACATCGTGAACAGCCAGTTGAAGATTTTCACCCCGGTCGGAACCGCGATGATCATCGTCATGATACCGAAGAACGTGTTCACGTTCGGGCCGGCACCCATGGTGAAGAAGTGGTGAGCCCACACGAGCAGCGACAGGACCATGATGGAAGCGGTCGCGTAGACCATGGTCTTGTAGCCGAACAGCGGCTTGCGGGAGAAGGTCTGCGTGATTTCGGAGAAGGCACCGAAAGCGGGCAGAACGAGAATGTACACTTCCGGATGGCCCCAGCCCCAGATCAGGCTCAGATAGAGCATCTGGTTGCCGCCACCATCATTGGTGAAGAAGTGCATGCCAAGGTAACGGTCCAGGCCCAGCAGCCCCAGGGCCACGGTCAGGATCGGGAAGACGGCCATGATCAGCACGGTCGTGCAGAAGATGGTCCAGGTGAAAACCGGCATGCGCATGTAGTTCATGCCCGGCGCGCGCATCTTCACGATGGTGGTGAAGAAGTTCACACCCGTCAGCAGCGTGCCCACACCGGACAGCTGAACCGCCCAGATATAGTAGTCAACACCGACGCCGGGGCTGAACTGCTGCTCGGACAGGGGCGGATACGCCAGCCAGCCGCACTGCGAGAACTCACCGATGAACAGGGAGACGTTGACCAGCACGAAGCTGACGGTCGTCATCCAGAAGCTCAGCGTGTTCACGAACGGGAAGGCCACGTCGCGTGCACCGATCTGCAGCGGCACCACGATGTTCATCAGACCCTGCATGAACGCCATGGCCATGAAGAAGATCATGATGGTGCCGTGGGCGGAGAAGATCTGGTCATAGTGATGCGGCGGCAGGTAGCCGGGGTTACCGGCATAGGCCAGCGCAAGCTGGGAGCGCATCATGATCGCGTCCGCGAAACCGCGGAACAGCGCCACGAGGGCCACAACGATATACATGACACCAATGCGCTTGTGGTCGACCGAGGTCAGCCATTCACGCCACAGGTAGCCCCATTTACCGTAATAGGTGATGAGACCGACAACGGCCAGGCCAGCAATGGCAGCACCGATGAAAGTCCCGACAAGGATCGGCACATCATAAGGAATGGCCGACAAAGTTAATTTGCCTAACATCTGTCCTATTCCTTCATGTTCATGTCGGACATCGCGGACTGCTGCACGTGCAGCATCTTTCCGGTGCTCTTATCCATGATCATGCCGTCGTTGTACTTGGCAACGATCTCATCAAAGAGACCCGCGTCGACATGCGAGAAGTATTCAACCGGGTTGGCCTCGCTCGGCGCGGCCAGCTTCGGATAGCTTGCGCTGTCCAGCTGCTCGGAAGAAGCCTTAACCTTCTCGACCCACGCGCTGTACTGGTCCGCCGGCATGGCCAGCGCACGGAAACGCATGTCGGAGAAGCCACGGCCGCTGAAGTTGGACGATTCACCCTGGAAATCACCCGGTTCATTGGCGATCAGGTGCAGCTGTGTCTGCATCCCGGCCATGGCGTAGATCATCGTTCCGAGCTGCGGGATGAAGAAGGAGTTCATCACGGAGTCAGAGGTGATCCGGAAATCGACCGGCGTATTCACCGGCATGGCAAGCTGGTTGACCGTTGCGATCCCTTCATCCGGATAGACAAAGAGCCACTTCCAGTCCAGCGCCACAACATCGACATGAATTGGCTTGACGTTGGCTTCAGCCTCGAGAGGCTTGTACGGATCAAGCGAATGACACGTCTGATAGGTCAGCACCGCCAGGAACAGAATGATCAGGCTGGGGATGGCCCAGATAACCACTTCGATCTTGTTGGAATGCGACCATTTCGGCAGGTATTCGGCCGATGTATTGGACTGACGGTACTGCCATGCGAACAGCAGCGTCAGGATACATACCGGCACCACGACCAGCAGCATCACGAACAATGCCGTCAGGATCAGGTTTTTTTCCTGAAGACCGATTATGCCCTTGGGGTCGAGCGTATCCCATGTGCAGCCTGCTAACAGCACTGCTGAGGATAAGCTCATCAACTTCGTTAATCTTGGCAAGATTTTTTTCTTCATCTCACGCCTCGTTGGTTTCGACATCACCCTGTTTTGCTCACATCCTCGCTTCATCCACGGGCTTAGACAACAACGGCCACGCTATACGCCCCACAGGAAAAATGCACCTGGCCTTTCCCCTGCATCCAGCGACATCGCGCCACGTCGACTCCCAAAAATGACAACCGTCATTTTCAGTTTGCATCCGTCATGAGTTAGTTGCCGACCGGCTGACCATGATTTTGATCAATACGGCCCGCCAGACCTTACGTAATCATTACTGTCAGGGCAGATCGGACCATAAATCGCGATGCCGTCCTGTGTTCTGAAGCGCATGCTCTGTGCCGCTTACCCTTTCATATAGTTTTTCTATTCAAGGGTTATCCGACCTGAACGGCCCTATAGGCAAGCCTTCACATAATATTTCAGAACATTACATAGCCGCTGATTTATCGTCAAAAAACGCGGTTTTACAAGGCATTGCTTAACTGTCATGAACCTCACACTCCCGTCATCATATAATTTCATTGTGTAAATAAGTCTTATCTATTTTGACGGATCGCTCACAAAATCAGTCTTTTCATGCAAAAAGGGCCGTCGCTTTCGCGACGGCCCTCCGTATTCCCAAAATCAGACCTTTCAGGTCCGGGTTTTGCAGGACTCCTGTCCCACCTCAGTCATTGCTGCTGTTCCGCACACCCATGAACTGAAGCAGAAACTGGAACAGGTTGATAAAGTTAAGGTACAGGTTCAGCGCATCATAAACCGACCGCTTCGCCGCCTGGTCAGGCCCTTCGTAATAGGCGAACTGCTGGTAGGTCGCCTTGATCCGCTGGGTGTCGAACATGGTCAGGCCGACGAACAGCAGCACGCCAACCGCGCTGTAGACGAAATACAGCCCCGGGCTGGCGAGGAACATGTTCACCACGCCCGCGATGACAAGACCGAACAGCCCCATCATGAAGAAGGAGCCGAAGCGGCTGAGGTCGGTACGAGTCGTGTAACCCCATATCGACATGGTGCAGAACGTCGCCGCCGTGATGAAGAACACCCGTGTGACGGAAACGCCGGTGAACACCATGAAGATGTTGGACAGGCTCGCGCCCATCACGCCGCAGAAGAGCCAGAACAGCGTCTGGACCGCCTGCGTGGACAACCGGTTCACGCCAAAGGACATCACCATGACAAAGCCCAGCGGCGCGATCATGGCGAGCATGGCAAGACCGGTGGGCCGGATCGCCACCATACCCGAGGGGGCGACGACATGCTGGAAGAACAGCGCCTGAAGGCCGGTATTGGCGATCAGGTACGCAACCAGCCCGGTCAGCACCAGTCCCGATGCCATCCAGTTATAGACTCGCAGCATATAGGCGCGCAGCCCCATATCGACGGAGCCTGCGGCATTCTCTGCGGCGGGGCTGACGAAGCTCCGCGAATCAGGGCCAAAAGCCATTGTTTTTCCTTCCTGCACGCCCTTGACTGACGTGCCTCTCCCTGAATGTGGGAACATGCTAGAACACGTTCAAGAACCTCAGCGTGTCCAACACATTACAATACGGCAACATGCCCGGCATGTGCGGCGTGGGATATATATACTGTACGCGCCATGTTGCGACCCATGCCGCCCGCTCTTTTATTCACAGGTACTTCATGCGTCTTTTTGTCGGTCTGGAATTTCCGCCCTCCCTGCAGCGCGTGCTGGTGAACTCAGGGGAAGCCTGCCTGATGTGGCCTGGTACCCGCCGGAGTCCTACCACCTCACGCTGCATTTCATCGGGGAGGTCACCCAGCGGCCGGTGATGGAGGATATTCACCATGCCCTGGCGGCGATTCACACTCCCCACCCCCACCTGCGACTGACCGCACCCGGCCTGTTCGAGTCCGAAACGCATTACGGGCCGGACACATTATGGATTGGCCTCGCCACCGATCCCGCGCTGACGCAACTGCAGCACAGGATCCGCGCGACCCTGAACCGGCTCCTGCCAGCCACGGCCAGACGCGGGCGGCGCTTCGTGCCGCATGTGACGCTCGGACAGTCGCAACGCACCGACCCCGACCAGCGGCAGCGCTGGCTCGCAACCACCCTTCCCGCATCGGAGGGCGAGACCGTGGGGCACTTCACCCTGTTCCAGTCCCTGCGAGGCGCGGATGGCCCCTGCTACGAACCACTGGAGCACTATCCCCTGCCCTGATTCCCTCGCGTCGCGTACCGTTACGCGTAGGGGGACATCGGGTTCCATCAGGCCCCCTATTTATATATTTGTTGAATAATAAAAATATATTTCGTGCCGTTCATTGTGAACTGCTTCGACAGCAAACGCGGACCAGACGCCTTAATTATTGTTTAATATCAGTTAGATAAATGAAATCTTCCAGATTTTCAGATTATCCGTTTCATTGCTTATCTGACAACATATTCACGTTTTAGTGATCTCGAACACTAAAATGTCAGGAGACGGCGGTGCCAGCCTCAGTATGTTCGGATGAAACGGACTACCTGCTTTTTCTTCTGCTAAATCGCCGGTTTCCTGTCTGGGTGAAGATGGAGACGCGCCATGCGTTTCCAGCCAGTTACGGACAGGAAACCGGCCCCGGCAAAAAGTTGCGGCGGCGGCGTCCTGAATTCGAAACCGTTAGTTTTTCTGAGGACATCACATATGATTTCTGCCGTTTTCGGAAAAAGACGTTCTCTGAGCAGAACGCTTACAGCCGGAACGATATGTGCGGCTCTCATCTCGGGCTATGCCACCATGGCATCGGCGGATGATGGGCAGGGCGCCACGGGGGAAGCGATCATCCATGCTGATGATCATCCCGGTGACTGGCTTACCTATGGCCGTACCTATTCTGAACAGCGCTACAGCCCGCTGGACCAGATCAATCGTTCCAATGTCGGAAACCTGAAGCTGGCCTGGTATCTGGATCTCGATACCAATCGTGGCAGGAAGGCACGCCGCTGGTTGTTGATGGCGTCATGTACGCCACCACCAACTGGAGCATGATGAAAGCCGTGGACGCCGCGACCGGCAAGCTGCTGTGGTCGTACGACCCGCGCGTGCCCGGCAACATCGCGGACAAGGGCTGCTGTGACACGGTCAACCGTGGCGCGGCCTACTGGAATGGCAAGGTCTATTTCGGCACGTTCGATGGCCGCCTGATCGCCCTGGACGCCAAGACCGGCAAGCTGGTCTGGAGCGTCAACACCATCCCGCCCGAAGCGGAGCTGGGCAAGCAGCGCTCCTATACGGTTGATGGCGCGCCGCGCATCGCCAAGGGCCGCGTGATCATCGGCAACGGTGGTTCCGAGTTCGGCGCGCGTGGCTTCGTCACGGCGTTCGATGCCGAAACCGGCAAGGTCGACTGGCGCTTCTTCACGGTTCCGAACCCCAAGAACGAACCGGACCACGCCGCTTCCGACAGCGTGCTGATGAACAAGGCCTACCAGACCTGGAGCCCGACCGGCGCCTGGACCCGTCAGGGCGGCGGCGGCACGGTGTGGGATTCCATCGTGTACGACCCCGTGAGCGACCTGGTCTATCTGGGCGTGGGCAACGGTTCGCCGTGGAACTACAAGTACCGCTCCGAAGGCAAGGGCGACAACCTGTTCCTGGGCAGCATCGTCGCGCTGAAGCCGGAAACCGGCGAATACGTCTGGCATTTCCAGGAAACGCCGATGGACCAGTGGGACTTCACCTCTGTCCAGCAGATCATGACACTTGACCTGCCGATCAACGGTGAGACCCGCCACGTCATCGTTCATGCGCCGAAGAACGGCTTCTTCTACATCATCGATGCGAAGACCGGTGAGTTCATCTCGGGCAAGAACTACGTCTATGTGAACTGGGCCAGCGGCCTCGACCCGAAGACGGGCCGTCCGATCTACAACCCCGATGCGCTCTACACCTTACGGGCAAGGACTGGTACGGCATTCCGGGTGACCTTGGCGGCCATAACTTCGCGGCCATGGCGTTCAGCCCCAAGACCGGGCTCGTCTACATCCCGGCCCAGCAGGTTCCGTTCCTGTACACCAACCAGAAGGGTGGGTTCCTGCCGCATCCGGATAGCTGGAACCTGGGTCTGGACATGAACAAGGTCGGCATTCCCGACTCACCCGAAGCCAAGCAGGCCTTCGTGAAGGATCTGAAGGGCTATCTTCTGGCTTGGGATCCGCAGAAGCAGCAGGAAGCCTGGCGCGTGGACCACAAGGTCCGTGGAACGGCGGCATCCTGGCCACGGCTGGCGACCTATTGTTCCAGGGCCTGGCGAATGGCGAATTCCATGCCTATGACGCGACGAACGGGTCCGACCTGTTCCACTTCGTGGCGGATAGCGGCATTATCGCACCGCCCGTGACCTATCTTGCCAATGGCAAGCAGTATGTCGCGGTTGAAGTGGGCTGGGGCGGCATCTATCCGTTCTTCCTGGGTGGGCTTGCCCGCACCAGCGGCTGGACCGTCAACCATTCGCGCATCATTGCCTTCTCGCTCGACGGCAAGGCTGGCGAACTGCCCAAGCAGAACGACGCGGGCTTCCTCCCCGTCAAGCCGCCGGCACAGTTTGACGCCACCCGGACGGATAACGGCTACTTCCAGTTCGAGACGTATTGCGCCGCCTGCCATGGTGACAATGCCGAGGGTGGTGGCGTGCTGCCCGATCTGCGCTGGTCCGGCTCCATCCGCCACCAGGATGCGTTCTACAATGTTGTTGGCCGCGGCGCGTTGACCGCCTACGGCATGGATCGCTTCGACAGCAACATGAACCCGAACGAGATTGAGGATATCCGTCAGTTCCTGATCAAGCGTGCGAACGAGACCTATCAGAGGGAAGTTGATGCCCGGAAGAACGCCGCCGGTATTCCCGAGCAGCTGCCGTAATCCCGGTTTTGACAATTTTTCGCATCAACGCGACGCATGATGGTGAACATAATGATCAACAGGCTTAAGGTGACATTCAGCGCGGCAGCGTTTAGTCTGCTTGCTGGGACGCATTGGCGCAGACGCCAAATGCCGACTCCGCGCTAATCGAGAAGGGAGCGTATGTCGCGCGGCTGAGTGACTGCGTGGCGTGTCATACCGCTCTCCACGGTCAGGCCTATGCGGGCGGGCTTGAAATCAAGAGCCCGGTCGGCACGATTTACTCCACGAACATCACACCGGACCCGACCTACGGTATCGGGCGCTACACCTTCGAAGAATTCGACGAAGCCGTGCGCCATGGTGTCCGCAAGGACGGTGCCTCGCTGTATCCGGCGATGCCGTATCCGGCCTTCTCGCGCATGACGAAGGAAGACGTACAGGCCTTGTACGCCTACTTCATGCATGACGTGAAGCCGGTCGCGCAGCCGAACAAGCAGCCGGATATTTCCTGGCCGCTGTCCATGCGCTGGCCGCTGGGTGTGTGGCGCATGCTCTTCTCGCCCGCGCCCAAGGACTATACCCCCGCCCCCGGCACCGATGCGAGGTAGCGCGTGGTGAATACCTGGTGACCGGCCCCGGCCATTGCGGCATGTGCCATACCCCGCGTGGCTTCGCCATGCAGGAGAAGGCGCTGGATACGGCGGGTGGACCCGAGTTCCTGTCCGGTGGCGCACCGATCGACAACTGGGTCGCGCCGAGCCTGCGCAATGACCCGGTCGTGGGTCTGGGCCGCTGGAGCGAGGACGACATCTACCTGTTCCTGAAGTCCGGCCGCATCGACCATTCCGCCGTGTTCGGTGGCATGGGCGACGTGGTGGCATGGAGCACCCAGTACTTTACCGATGACGACCTGCACGCCGTCGCGAAGTATCTGAAGAGCCTGCCGCCGGTCCCGCCGTCACAGGGCAACTACACCTACGATCCGTCCACCGCGAACATGCTGGCTTCGGGTAACACCGCCAGCGTTCCGGGTGCTGATACGTATGTGAAGGAATGCGCCATCTGCCACCGTAACGATGGTGGTGGTGTCGCCCGCATGTTCCCGCCGCTGGCTGGCAACCCGGTTGTCTTGACCGAGAACCCGACCTCGCTGGTGAACGTGGTTGCGCATGGTGGCGTCCTGCCGCCGAGCAACTGGGCGCCGTCCGCGGTCGCCATGCCGGGCTACAGCAAGTCGCTGTCCGCCCAGCAGATTGCAGACGTGGTCAACTTCATCCGCACAAGCTGGGGCAACAAGGCGCCGGGCACCGTTACCGCCGCCGACGTGACCAAGCTGCGTGACACCGGGGCTCCGGTTTCCAGCTCGGGCTGGAACAGCACCAGCAGCGGCTGGTCCGTGTTCCTTCCGCAGCCTTATGGCGCGGGCTGGACCTTCGCACCGCAGACCCATACGGGTCAGGACGCCGCACAGTAAGGCGCATGGGTGGCTCCTCCGGGAGCCACCTTCTCCTGATCTCGACTACGGCAAACCGCCATGGAGAACATCCATGGCGGTTTTCTTATGGGCAGTCCCCATGCCCACGCCTATGGTAAGGGAGAGTTTCAGAAACGCGGCTGGAATGGACGACCCCAGACCGGGCAGCGGTGCTTTTGAAACACTCTCTTCGCCATATGGGGGAACGTAGAGGCATGCGGCGTATCGTGGTCCTGACCGGGGCCGGCATCAGTCAGGAATCCGGCCTGCAGACCTTTCGCGGGGCGGACGGGCTGTGGAACAACGAACACATCGAACACATCTGCACCCCAGAGGGATTCAGGCGTGATCCGCTGCGGGTGGACCGTTTCTATAACGACCTGCGCGCCAGATTGCCCGCCGTGCACCCCAACGCCGCCCATCTGGCCCTGGCGGCGCTGGAGCAGGCCGCGCGTAACGGCCAGTGGCCGGGGCATCTCACCATCATCACCCAGAATATAGATGATCTGCATGAACGCGCGGGCAGCCAGAATGTCATTCACATGCATGGCGAACTGCTGCGGTTACGTTGCACCCATTGCGGCATGACACCCACATGGCGAACCGACTGTTACCCTGATACGCCCTGCCCCGGCTGCCATACCCCCGCGCTACGCCCTGACATCGTATGGTTTGGGGAGATGCCCTACCATATGGACACCATTGCGCAACGGCTGGCGGAATGCGACCTGTTCGTCGCCATCGGCACCTCCGGCGTCGTTTATCCGGCGGCGGGATTTGTGGACAGCGTGGCCGACCATGCGGATACGATGCTGTTCAATCTGGAAGTGCCCTCCGGCCCGTCCGCCTTTGAGCAGATCATTCCTGGGCCCGCCACGCGCACGGTCCCCGCCTGGACCCGCGACCTGCTGGATCGGTAGGAGCACGCCATGGCCGAGACGCTCGAAGACCTGCTCAACGCTATCCGTGCGTGCCAGATCTGTACGGCGCATCTACCGCTGGGGCCACGCCCGGTCGTGCATGTTTCCCGCACCGCACGCCTGCTGATTGCAAGTCAGGCGCCCGGTACTCGCGTGCATGAAACCGGACAGTCCTTTAACGATGCCTCTGGCGACAGGCTGCGGGCATGGATGGGCATAGATCGGGCCACTTTTTACGATACGAGCCGCATTGCGCTGGTGCCCATGGGGCTGTGCTATCCCGGCCGTCTGCCACAGGGCGGTGACCGCCCGCCCCGCCTGGAATGCGCGCCGCAATGGCGTGAGCGGATCATGGCGCAGATGCCCGATATTGAACTGACCCTGGTGGTGGGGTCCTATGCCCAGAAACATATTCTTGGGCCGGGACAGGTGACCCGGCGCTGCCTTGATTTCCGGCATTACCTGCCGC